>JAFOIT010000174.1 GCA_017420585.1 Solobacterium sp. | reverse complement strand
GGAAAAGATCCGCGCCCTGGGCAACCCGGTTGCCAAGGTCGTGGCAGAATGGTTTGACTTCTTCTTCATCCATTTGAGCGAACTGGGCTGGAAAGGTGCCACCCTGCATGATCCGTGTGCCGTCCTTTCACTGGTTCATCCCGAAATCTTTGACATCCGTGATTACTATGTGATTACGGAACTGGGCGGCCAGTACACCCGCGGGGAAACCGTCGCTGATGTGTACGGTATCACCGGCAACAAGCCCAACTGCCGGGCTGTTGTCGGCCTGGACCGGGAAAAATTCGTTGATTACCTGATTGAGGCATGCCGGACCTATGACGGCTGGGAGGTGGAATAATGGAACGCATTCCTGTATGGATTGACACCGACTGCGGTGTAGATGACGCCCTGGCCCTGCTCTGTGCCTTCCGGCTGCCGGAACTGGAAATCGTCGGCCTTTCGGCAACGGCCGGAAATGTCACCCTGGAGAATACCTACCGCAATACCCGTGATATCGCAGCCCTCGCCGGCCGGAAGGACATACCGGTTTACAAAGGAGCAGAGAAGCCCTGGATCGCAGCGCCGCGGACATCTGAATATGTCCATGGCACGGATGGCCTCGGCGGGGCAAAGATTGCTCACTCGGATGCCCCGGAGGCGGAAGGCCATGCCTGGGACGCGCTTTACAGCAAGGCAAAGGAACTCAACGGGGAACTGCGCATTGTGGCTGTCGGCCCGCTGACAGATATTGCCAACACCATCATCAAATATCCGGATTTCCCGGATTATGTCAAAGAACTGTGCATCATGGGCGGTGTCCTGGCCGGCCCCGGAAACACCAATATGACAGCTGAATTCAATATCATGGGCGATCCCCATGCGGCGGCATGTGTGTTCAAGTCCGGGATCCGCATTGTCATGTTCGGCCTTGATGTAACCCTGCAGGCGTACCTGACAAAGGAAGAAGTCGATGTCATCAGCAATACCGGCAATGACGTCTGCCGCCTGATCGGTGAGGCAACCGCCAAAACCCTGGCTCTCTACAAGACCCTCGGCCTCGGTGAGATCATGTGCATGCATGATTCCTGCCCGGTGCTTTACCTGGCCCATCCGGAGTTCTTCAGCGGGAAAGAGTGCTGTGTCCGGGTTGAAACCGGCGGTGAGCACGGCTACGGCAAGACAGTCAGTGATCTTTACTCTGACGCAAAGTTCGGGGACAAGAACACCCTGGCCATGCTGAAGGTGGACCGGGAAGCCGTGGTGAAACTGGTTACTGACATCTACCGGTCCTATTGAACCTGTTCAATATTGAAACAGAATTAAACCACAAAAAAAGATCTGCTTAATCATTACTGATACAGCAGATCTTTTTGTTTACTTCAGACTGGCCGCAACCTTGGCAGTCTTTGCGGCAAGGGCCCGGATGGAGATCTTCTTCAGATCACGCACATAGGTATCCAGTTCATCGCCGATCGGTTTCTTCCAGTATTCCGGGATGGCCTCACTGCCGATAATCGTGCCGATGATGGTCATGATCTGGGCCGCGTTGCAGTCAGCGTCCTGACCGCAGCCGCCGCACGCAGCGATCGTTTTGTTGAAGTCCCCTTCACCGAAATACAGGCTGATAATTTCCGCGCAGGCGTTGGGATAGGCATGAATCCAGTTGTACTTCTCGTACTTCTTCTCGCAGACCATCCACGCGCTGTAGTAATCATCATGACTCAGGCACTGTTCATGGGCGAAGCGGATCACCTGGCCGTATTCACTGTCGGCCGGGATCAGGCTGATGCAGGTCTCCAGGATCTTCCGGACATCTTTTTCATAATAGGCCATGGAAACCATCATGGCATTGAAGACTTCACCCAGCACACCGTTGCGGGCATGGGAGATGACCGCGTCCTTGAAGGCACATTCCGCGGCTTTCTTCAGATCACCGGGGAAGAGCTGGCCGCAGACAGCACCCCGCATCTGGGCGCCGATCCACTCATTGAACGGATTGTTGAAGCGCCCTGACTCCGGCGGCATGATGCCGGCCCGCATATTGCGCAATGCAAAGTCTTCGGCACTCCAGGCCGTGGGTATCCGGGCAATCCATTCCTCACCGATCTCCTTTGAACCGGTTTCCCGGCCGTACTGTTCATAGGCCAGAAGCAGCGCGAGCTCGAAGGTTATATCGTCGTTATAGGTATTCGGCTTGCGGATATAGCGGTCCACTTCACCATAGCGTTCCTTGATGCTCTCGCCGGTATATCCTTCGATACAGGTTCCGTAGGCCCCGCCGATGATCTGCGAAAGCCAGCCGCTGTAAGTCTTCTCCAGATATGCATCATCAATCGGCACATCGATTTTTTCCGGAAAACTGACAGCTGCCGCATAATCCTCGAACGTATCATAGAACGTCTGTTTCCAGTACGGGCTGGTTTCATCCTTTTCCGCTTCATAGGCAGCCCGGAAAACACGCTGGGCAAGCTTGTGCAGCCGCGGCATATCACCCTCTTCGTAGGTGCGGAAGCCTGCTTCGATGAGTTCCATTCCCCCCGGGACAATGTATCCCCGGTTTTCCATGGCCTGGATCGCCGCCAGGCAGATTGATTCATGCGCCCGGCTCCCCGGCACCTGGGAATGCCAGTACACTTTTGTCTGCATGTCCTGGGCTGTTTCCGGTCCGGCAGCTTCTTCTTCCCAGATTGTCTCATTGTCGTTTTCCTGGTAGCACGGCACCCCGCTGCGCAGGATTTCAAGTTCTTTTTCCCAAGCTTTCATCTTTTCTCCTTATCGGTTCAGATCTCCGTAAAACCGGTACATCGCCTCAAGCGCGGTCAGGATTTCCCGCTCCTCGCCAAGGGCAGTTCTGTTTTCACCTGTTGAATAATCACTGACAGCCTCCGCACTGTCCTCACCCCACAGCACGACATTGTTGAGGATCGAAGCAGTATGGACGCCGCGCAGCCGGCCGACCGTAAACAGGGACGCTGTCTCAAAGTCAGAAGCGAGCACACCTTTCTTTGACCATGCCGTACAGATCTCGGCGTCGTTATCAATGTAGAAGGACTCATGTGAGAGGACAATCCCCGTATGGTGCGGCCACCCGTTTTCGCGTGCCACTTCGGCGCAGCGGTACATCAGGCGGTAATCCGGCACTGCCGGATACGCAGGATCAACGTAGGCTCTGGAGGCACCGTCATCGCGGATCGCCCCTTCACAGAGAATCAGATCACCGAGACCGATCTCGTTCTGCATCGCCCCGGCAGAACCGACCCGCATCTGAATCCGGGTGCCGATCTTATTCAGTTCCTCGACCGCGATGGCGACAGATGAGCCGCCCATTCCGGTTGAAATCCCGATTACCTTCATCCCCTTGTATTCGCCCAGAATTGAGCGGTATTCCCGGTTGAACGTCAGTTCCTGCACATGATCAAGGAACCGCGCAATGACATCGACGCGTTTGGGATCGCCCGGCATCAGAGCACAGGGCGCCTGGATGCTTTCATCCAGATGGATATGCGGCTGCAGCATGTTTCCAAGACCTCCTTCCGATTCTTTCAGTTTCATTTTAGCAGAATGTATGTGCCGTACATCTGCCGGTTACGGTCAAAAAGCACAAAAACGGCCGGCACACCGGCCGTTTATTCCGGCTCAGGACGTACTCAAGCGGGGCTATCCCCTGACAGCAGCGGCCGCATTTCCATGTCAGCTGTCAGCTTTTGTCAGTATTCTCTCAGCCTCCGCAATCAGCTGTAAAAACGCGTCCTCATCAACTGTATAATCTGCCCGCATATCTTTCTTTTTACTGCTCTTGCAGGCCTTCCCTATCAGCTGCAGGGAATGGATGCCGCATGCCTCGCATATTTTCGAATTGCTGTTCTTAAAATGCTTATACCAGTGATTACTGAAGATTTCCGCAAATACCGCCCCTTCCTGCATATACAGAAAATTCGTGGAATTTGCCCCGTGCGGGCTGATTACGATATCGGCGTTAAAGAACAGGTTCATCTGTTCCATGACACTGTATTCTTCGGGAATGATGACCTGAAAGCCGTTCTGCACAGCTATATCCTCTCCATTGAGCAGCTTCCTCTGTCCGAGTCTCTTGATGAAAAGCCTCCGGGGAGAGTCATCATCCTTTTTCAGGTTCTTTTTTATTTTAGCTGCCATCTTCGGCAGCACCGTTTCAGAGCACTCCATTGAGCGCATACCCTTATGGTTGATATCATACAGTGTCTCAAAGACATAAACCTTATGATTATCCAGATCCCGGATGCTGATCAGTCTGTCGGCGCTGACACCCAATAACGACATCAGCATTCTGGAATACTCCGTTTCGTTATAGATATACTTCCCCGTATATCCCGCAGTTTCCATAAGATATACACCGTCAGCGATTTCCACCGTAAAGTGCCAGTAATTTGTTGAATACATTTTTGCCATCAGACAGTATTCGCCCTTCATATAAATCTTCTCGGGAACAGGGTCTTTCAGCCGGAACGGATAGGAAAGCAGATACGGTTTAAAATAGGACATGTATTTTTTGTGATTCTCGACGTATACTCTGCCCTCTTCATTGAAAAGAAACATCATGCGCCAGTTAAAATCGGCAACAGCACCCAGCATGTTTTTGCAGATATGGAAACTGTACCGGTTTTCATGAATTGAAATCTTCGGTGCTTCTTCCTGGCGGAACAGTTCCGGACCGGCAAAGTCTTCGCTTTTCCCCGGGTAAAAAACAGGAATCCCCAGACCCCTGAGCCACCTGTTTATTCCGATCCTTGTATCCCGGTCATAGATACAGATCATGACCGATGTAAAGGTTCCGCGTTTGTATTCTCCATAAAGCTGTTCAGGGGCAAGGATCTGTATTGCCCAGTAAGGATCTGTCTGACCGGATAACGCCCGGTCAAAAACAGCTGTCACCGCATATTCATCACCCCAAAAATACCGAAAGCTTTCGGCAGCTTTTTTTCCATAGTTCCCGTATCCGTAAATCGCTATTTTATTCATTTCTTTCTCTTCGCTTTTAAAATGTGCGGGCATGTCAGTGGCCGCCGGCCGGTCCTGACAGTCTGCTTCAGCATTATATTCAGGATCTTTGAATTCTGTTTATTAATTTAAATATTGCATATTATGGCACAAGCGACAAGGCGTATTAAATATTATATAATATTGATGATTTTTTGTTTTTCTGCATAACGCCGTAAACACGGCATTGCCGGCAGAGGCGATCAGTCAGGATGGAGGAGACGGATGGATTATTACAGCCGCAGTCAGTTGCCGATCCTGTCATTTGACAAGGCACCGGAATATCTGGAACGAGAGGATGTCCGCAGAATTCTTTGCGAAAAGCCCTGCAACATCGTTTTCGTGGAAGTCTGTGAAAAACTGTATGGCATCGTCAGCCGCGGTGATGTCAGCCGGGCGAGGAAAGCCGGAAATGATAAAATCCCTGTTAACCGCAATTATTCTTTTATTGTGGGAAAACAGTTTATGAAAGCCCGGGAAATATTCCGTGAGAAGACGGCAATCCAGGAGATCCCCGTGATTGACCGGGAAGGCCGCCTGATGGGGATGTGCAGCCGCACGGATGATCTGCTTTATCTGGAATACCTGGAATACAGCAATCCCTGGGAAGGCAACCGTTATATCCGTCCGTTCCTGGAACAGCTTGAATCCGTCCTGTTCGTCAGAGCGCCCAGGGGCGATACCCGCAGGGAACAGATCATAGATAAATGGATCGCAGAATTCACAAAGTGCGGCGTTCAATGCGGGCTGATTGATTTTACCGAGCTGCCTGAAAAGCAGGATGAGGACACAACGATTCTTGTTGTGGATGAAGAGACCAACAGAGCCGGCTATTTCGTGACCGAGGCCCTGGACGGTTCCGTTTACCGCAGTGATAATGTCCATACCTTCCGTACATATGAGCGGCTCATGTCTGACCCGTCTTATGATGAACTGATTCAGAAACTGGCTGATTTCGGCATTAAAATATACAACCTGTATTATTCCGAAGACGAGAACACGGAGGGCCGCAGACGTTTGTGGAACGGTATGCGTCAGTGGCTGGAGCAGCCTGAGGCCAGGAATGTCAATCCCCATGTAACCCCATCCAGCGCGCAGGGTTTTTACGGTGAACTCAATAAAGGAACCTATGCGGCTGAAGTCGGGAAGATGTATTTCAGCATGGAGTCCAACGGCGTCTATACCCGCATGAAAGATATTCAAAGCCCTTACCTGAACATCGTAAACGGCGAGCGTGTCACAGCCGGACAGCCGGCCGAGGCAGACCGTACGATCTGGTTCTTCGGCCCGTGCATCATCATCGGCAGTTTTGTGGAAGACCAGCATACGATTGAGAGCTTCCTGCAGAAGCGAATCAATGAAGCCGGTTACTCCTGCAGAGTCGTCAACTGCGGATGTCACGAGACGCCCTATCAGGAGATGATCCGCATTACATCCACCCCCATGAAACCGGGGGATATTGTCGTCATGTGCGTGGACAACCGCCCCGTTGCAGGGACGGAATCAGTTGACATGACAGAAATCCTGGACAAAAACAATGCCCCGGTTGAATGGCTGCTGGATAATCCGGTGCACTGCAACCACAAAGTCAACGCGCTGTATGCAGATGAGCTGTTTGAGCGCATGCAGCGTGCGGGTGTTCTCGACGCTGAAGTACAGCCGGCCGAACATCCGGCCATGCTGACCCGGGATCTTGCCGTAAATGCCCTTTATCTGGATCTTCATTGCAATACATTTCATCCGCGGGAAGGAGAGGTCATCGGCTTTGTCGGCATATACGGGAATCCGTTTACACGCGGGCATCGTTACCTGATCGAGACCGCCGCAAAACAGTTGGACCTGCTGATCTGTCAGTTGATAGAAGATGAAATCGGCGCCTTCACTTTTGCCGAACGCTTAGCCATGGCGATTGAAGGCACGCGTGATCTTCCGAATGTTATGGTCGTCGGCAGCGGGCCTTTTCAGGCTACCCGGAACGTTTTCCAGGAATACTTTGTCAGAATAGAGCCTGGAGATGTCAGTAAGAGTTCATCCCTGGATGTCCAGATTTTCTGCGAGGTCGTTGCGAAAAGGCTTGGCGTCACCTATCGCTTCGTAGGCGATGAGAAGCATAATCCAAAGATGCATGCCGCGAATGAAAATCTGAAAAGAATTCTTCCGGCTTACGGCATCCATGTCGTTGAAATACCGCGGCTTCAGGCACAAAACCAGCCGATCTCTGCTTCTACAGCCAGAAGTGCGGCGGCCGCCGGCGACAGGGAAACCCTGCTTCAGCATCTGCCGGAAACAACCCTTCGGTTTATCATCGGCAGCGATGAGCAATAAACACATCCAGGCCCTTTGATCAGGGAAAAATAAGGTCATTGTTTTCGTCAGTACTTATCAGAGGAATTCGGATCATGAATGAAATTTCCTATGTCGTTGAAGGCTTTGAACGTAAATTTGCGCCGTTCAAAGGAAAAAAAATAATCCTGCATGGCTCCAGGGAATATGCCTGTGCAATTATTGAGCGCTTTAACCGGGTTTTTCATTTTGCCGGAATCATGAGTTTTGATCCGCTTGAATCCGGCGTATTCCGGGGGCTTCCCGTTGTTCGGCAGGAAGAGCTCCCGGACCTTCAGCCGGATCTGATCATCCTGACAGAACGGGTCAAATATGCGGAAGAAGCCTATTGTGCCCTGCGGCGGGTCTGCCGGAAAAACGGTATATCAATCTACAATATGTATGGCCTGGATGAGGTTCAGCTGCACCATGCGGCAGAGAACCCGATACCTGACAGCCTGGCTGTGTGGGCCGGCATCTGTGCCCCCTATGATCGTGTGGTTTTTGAAGCAGTGGATACCCTGCTCCATTTTTCGCCAATCGGTGACAGACCGCTGGTGAACCAGATGTTACAGGAACTGATTATCCTGCTGCGCGAGGAAGGAAAAAGCGTGGGGTTCAGTCTCCGTAAATCCGTTCCGGCAGAAATCCAGATTCAGATTCTGCGGCAATTTGACCTTGTTGCGGATGAGGAAACGGAACTGATTTACCGGCGGGGAGAAGATCTGTCTTTCCGGACTCTGCGTGAGACCCATCCGCAGGAGAAAATCCTGTATATCGGCAACGGTCTGGTCAATGAGTTTATTCTGCCGCAATGTTATGGGATTGATGCGCGGCGTGTCGGTGCCCGCTGGGAACTGAAATGGATGGCACCAGAGAAAGAGGGACCGGGCCCGCTGCCATTTCAGCCGGATCTGCGGCAGCAGGTCGCGGCGGAAATACATGCGCATGCGAATATTTCCTTTGATGTGTTTGATACGCTCCTTGTACGGAAAACCCTGTTCCCCCGCGACGTATTTTCGTTGACGGAAATTAAGGCAGAACAGGCCGGATTTGAACTTACCGGTTTTGCGGAAGCCAGGCAGCTGGC
>JAFOIT010000173.1 GCA_017420585.1 Solobacterium sp. | reverse complement strand
GGATGGTCGATGTGGCCACACCGGTCCGGCTGCGGTCCAGATGCCGGATGACATCCGCCTGCAGGGACGGGGTGCCGGCGCCCTGGCCTATAGAGATGAGGACTGCCGCCGCAACGACCATGGCCAGCGTATGGGCAAAGCCGATCATGGCTGTGCCGACGGCAGTGAACACCACCGCCGGGGCAACGATGACATAGACGCCCTTTTTATCCAGCAGCTTGCCGACCAGCGGCCGCAGGAAGACCATGCAGGCCGAATAAACGGTAAAATACAGGGCAATGCCGGTGATGTTCCGTTCTTCACCCATGATGGCCAGAAATGTCGAAATCAGGCCGCTGCCGGCCGCAAACAGCGCCGCCAGGATCATAAAGCCGGTGAATTCCACCGCCATCAGGCTGTCCATCGTGATCTTTCCGGAAACTGCCCCGGAAGGTTTCCGCCCCGGCAGGAATGTGATGACTGCGGCACAGAGAAAGACAGACACGGCCGCAGCGGCAAATACCAGCGGGTAACCGCCGATATCCACCAGTTTCAGCCCCAGCGCCGGCCCGATGGCCTGGGCCAGGATAGTTGCCAGGGCTGCATAGCCGAGCCCCTCGCCCATCCGCTTCTCCGGGATGAAATCCGTGGAATACGCGACGGCTGTCACGTTATTGATCGAGAAGAAGACACCGACCAGCAGCCGCAGGACAATCAGCGCCGGAATGCTCCGGATGAATGCGTGCATGGCCAGCACGGCGCCATAGCATACGGACGACAGCTGCAGGATGCGCTTGCGGCTGACCCGGTCCGACAGCACGCCGGCAAACGGGCAGACAAACAGCGACGCCAGCGACATCAGCCCGGCAATCGTGGAGGCCAGGGTCAGGTCCGGATTCAGACTGAGTGAAAACTTGGCCACCAGCGGGTACGTCAGAAAAGCGGCCGCGTACGAAAGAAATGTAAACAGGATCACCATGATGAATTTCGGTGTCCAAATCGTTTCTTTTCCTGTTCCGCTCATGACCATACCCTCCATGTTTTACCTACTATACCACGAAACAAACAATCTGCCTGTATCCCCCTGTGCGGACAGGTTATAATAGCGTTAATGAGCAAGAAAGTTAACCTGAAGAAAATCAATCAGAACAACGCCCGTAAACAGCAGGCCCTGCAGAAACTTCAGCCTGGCAGCCCGAAGAAAACCGTTGTCAAAAAGGTTCCGGTCAGGGAGCTGACTGTTCCCCAGCTGATCAAGCACGCGGATGAAGGCAATATTGCGTGCATGCGGGAGCTGTATGAAATCTACAAAAAGGAGTATGAGGCCACACACAGCCAGGCAGCTCTGGACAATTATGCCAGATATCTGCAGATGGCCGCGGAAGCCGGTGATGCACTTTCACAGTACAATCTTTCCGTTGCTTACCAGGAAGGGAAAAGACTGAAAAAGGATACGGAGAAGTGCATGTACTGGATGTCCCGGTGTGCCGAAAGCTCCCCGGTGACAGGTCATTTCTGGCTGGGGAAATACTACCGGCAGGGATCACCGGTTCCGGCTGACAGGCAGGAAGCAGTCAGACACCTGGAAGCCGCCCTGGCCGCAAAGCCAAACGGAAAACGGGAAGAAGACCTGCAGGCGTGGGCAGCCTTCGACCTTTCCGGCCTGTATATGATGAACGGCGCAAACGAAGAAGCCCGCCGGCTGATGCACCGGTCTGCCGAGGGCGGCTATGAACAGGCAGTGGCAGTTCTGCCGCTGTTTGACCTGCTTACAGAACAGCCCGATTCCGGTCTGGGAAGACTTTCTGCTCTGTTAACGGATGATGATATTCCTGTATCGGAGATGTTCCGGACTGCATTTGACATGTACCGGGCCACGTCTGCCGCATTTAAAAAAGCAAACGTCTCTTTCTGGGAACTCTGGAAAGCCGTAAAATATGTCAAAACCGGCAGATATACGGAATTATATGATCTGGCTTACAAGGTCAACCGCCAGATGGCAGCCGGCGCGGACAGAAAGTACGGGGCAAATTATTACGTTCCGGGCAGTGCGGATGTTGTCTCCGGCATCAACAAGGTGCTGCAGTCACTCCCGGCAGCTGATCCTTCCATCAGAAATGAGATCAGGGCCATCAATGACTTCATGGACGGGTCTGTGCCGATCTTCAATACAGCCGAAGCACTTATTATGACGGAAGATGAAATCAGCCGTGATCCGGTACATTTCATCAGTCTTCTGAAAAAGGCCGCGGACGCCGGGGAAGGATATGGCGCCCTCATGCTGGGCCAGGCGTACATGTATGGTGATCACGTGCAGGCCGACCAGGCCCTGGCAGTGAAATACCTGCAAACAGCCGCAGAACGGAACATCCCGGATGCCCTTGCCTATCTGGCACATCAGTACTATTTCGGCCTCGGCTTACCAGGTGATGCGCGCAGAGCCAGGAAACTGCTGAGTGAGGCGGATGTATATTTCGATGCGGAAATATGCGAGGAGATCGAAGACGGCATCATGGCGGCATGCCGGGGCAGGATCCCGAAGGATGCGCTGAAACCGTTCTGGTTCCTGCACGAAAAGAAAATCCGCCGGGATGCCCTGCGTGATACGGTCGGCAGGCAGGCGGCACAGGAAGCGTCTGATCCTGTCATTAACGAAAAACTCGAGAAAATCATGGCCCGCCTGGATCAGCTGACGGTTGTGTCGCTCGACACGAATATGCGCACCCGTTCACTTGAGGCAGGTATTGCGGAAATTTACCGGTTCATGACCACCGACCTTGCCCGCCAGCTTCAGGAAGAAAAAATGCGGCTCCGTTCCCAGGCCTTTGACGAGGAGAAGGAAGAACGCTTCTTTGAACGGATGGACGCGTGGATCAGCAGCCGGGTGAAATCAGCGGACAGTCTGGCCGGCGAACAGACCCGTCTGCTGGAAGACCTGTTCGGTGACGTCTGGAACCTGCTTCTGCCGGAATCCCGTGCGTCCCTGGTTTCTTCCCATGTACTGTATGAATCCTGCCGGGAAATCCATGCGGAAGGGTTCGATTTCAGTGGTATCTGCATCTCCGCCACGTCTGCCCTGGAAGGAGAAATCAGAAGAAGGCTGTACAATGACTTCATGACCTGGATGCAGGATGCCGGCGTTGAGGAAGCAGAGATTGAATATGTCCGCGGCAAGGTGACGAAATCCTTCGGCTTCACGCTTGGCTGTGTTCCCTACGTCTTCGGTGTCAAAGGTTCTTCGCAGACCGCCAGGGAGCGCGTGCAGGACCAGTTCTTCCCTTATATGAAAGCCATTCTGGCTGATCATGCCTGCCCGGATGTCTTTGCCCTGTTCTGCAGCAGCGATGCAGACGCGTTCGTGACCCGCACAGAATTTATCCGGGAGGAATACCGGAACAAGGCCGCCCACGTGGAAAACATGAGCCGGGAAGAGGCGCAGGCGTGCATGCTGGCAGTGACGGATCTCCTGATGGATTTCTATCATCTGCTGGATCCGCAGGCTCTCTGATGTATTTATTCCCGAACATATGAAAGGCACACCTTATCAGGTGTGCCTTTTCACTGTTATTCAGCTGCTGTTTCTTCCGGGATTTCCGCCGGGGCATCGCCTTCAGCCATGGCCCCGCCGGTTACTTCATCCGGCAGTTTGATGGCTGTCGCTTCCGCGAGGGCAGCTGCCTTCTCACGGCGGATTTCACGGATTTCCTCGGCTCTCGCCATGATCTTCCTGGTTGTCTCACGGTCGTAGGCTGTCCGTCCTGTACCGGCCGGGATCAGCTTGCCGATGATGACATTTTCCTTCAGGCCGGACAGTGTATCCTTCTTGCTCTTGACAGCTGCTTCGGTCAGGACACGGGTTGTCTCCTGGAAGGATGCAGCGGACAGGAACGAGTCGGTTTCGACTGCCGACTTGGAGATACCGAGCAGGATCGGCGCGTACTTGGCCGGGGTCTTGTCCTCGTCGAACATCTGGCTGTTGACTTCCTCCATGCGGCGGAGCGACAGCGACTGTCCGACCGAGTATCCCGTTTCACCGCCGTCGGTAATGACGACCTTCTTCAGCATCTGCTTGATCATGACTTCCAGATGCTTGTCGGAGATATCGATGGACTGGCTGGAGTACACCTTCTTGACTTCCTTCAGGATATACTCTTCAACTGCCCTGACACCGGCAACTTCCAGCAGTTCCTTCGGCGCGATCTGGCCTTCGGTCAGCGGTTCACCGGCCTTGACCGTCACCCCGACCTTGATGTCGGAACGGACAGCCTGGGTCAGGTCGCACTTATGCTCGATTGTATCCTTGGCGTTGGCCACGGTCACAATCTGGCCGGCGTGGTTGTCCTGTTCATGGATGTCAACGACTTCACCGTCAATCTTGGCGATGACCGCGACCCGCTTCGGGGTTCTGGCTTCGAAGAGTTCTTCAACTCTCGGCAGACCCTGGGTAATGTCACCGGACTGGTTGGCAACACCGCCGGTATGGAAGTTACGCATGGTCAGCTGGGTACCCGGCTCACCAATCGCCTGGGCGGCCATGACACCGATCGCTTCACCGGTTTCAACCGGGTTGCCGGTAGCCATGTTGCGGCCGTAGCACTTGCAGCAGATGCCATGAGTCGATTCGCAGGTGAAGACATTGCGGATGTATGCCTGCTTGACGCCGGCATCCACAACCTTCTGGGCCAGGTCATCGGAGATGTAGCTGTTCTCATCCACGATGATTTCGCCTGTTTCCGGATCGGTGATGGCCTGCTGTGTATAGCGGCCCACAATCCGGTCATAGAACTTCTCGATCATGGAGTTGTTGCTCTCGTCAACGATATCATCAACGAGGTAACCCTTCTCCGTGCCGCAGTCTTCTTCCGTAATGATGACTTCCTGGGCAACGTCAACCAGACGTCTGGTCAGATAGCCGGATTCGGCTGTCTTCAGCGCGGTATCGGTCAGGCCCTTGCGGACACCATGGGTGGAAATGAAGAACTCAGACACGCTCATGCCTTCACGGAAGCAGGAGTAGATCGGGACTTCGATGATGGACGGCTGGTATTCCTTCCGCGACTTCGACTGGGTCGGGCGGGCCATCAGGCCGCGCATGCCGGCCAGCTGTGTGAAGTGGTTCTTGTTGCCGCGCGCGCCGGATACCGCCATCATGTTGATCGGGTTCATTCTCGGCAGCGAGGTCATCAGGGTATCACCGACGGTATTCTTGACCTTGTCCCACAGATCGGAGAACGCGCGTTCCCATTCCTGCGGGGTCAGAAGACCCCTGTCTCTCAGGGCATTCAGCTGGTCTGCCTTTTCCTTGCCTTCGTTGACATATTTATCCTTGTCCGGGGCGACGGAAATATCGCTCAGGGCAACGGTCATGCCGGCGGTGGTGGAGTACAGATAGCCCATGTCCTTGAGGGAGTCAAGGATATCACTGGTACCGTTGATGTGGTACTTGTCAAACACGGCAGCGATCAGGTTTCCGAGATCCTTCTTCTTGAATTCCGGCGTGATCGGCCGGCCGGCAATCTCTTTCTTCAGATCGGTGCCGAGCGGGACGAATTCGCTGTCCGGGGTAGCCTTGAGCGATTCCGGGCTGGCATCGTTGAGATACGGGAAGTCAGACGGGAAAACATTGTTGAAGATGATCTTGCCGACGGATGTCAGCAGGTAGCACTCATTCTGCTTTTCCGTGAAGCCGTCCTTATGCAGGGACTTTGCCGGCAGGGCGATTCTGGTGTGCAGGTGCACAGCGCCCAGCTGGTAAGCCATCATGACTTCATCGACGTCCTTGTAGAGATGGCCTTCGTTGTCACCGTAGCGGCGCCACTTGGCAGCTTCGACCGGCAGGCCGAGGCGCTCCAGGGCGTCTGCTTTCTTATAGAACTCTTCCGCTGTCTCTTCCATGTTCAGATAGAAGTTGCCCAGCACGAGGTCCTGTCCGGGGGTAACGATCGGTTTGCCGTCCTTCGGGCCCAGAATGTTGTTGGCACCGAGCATCAGGACTTCCGTCTCGGCTCTGGCCATTTCACTCAGCGGCAGATGGACAGCCATCTGGTCACCGTCGAAGTCGGCGTTGAAAGCCGGACATACGAGCGGATGGACACGGATTGCATGACCGTCGACCAGTTTCGGGAAGAAGGACTGGATACCGAGTCTGTGCAGGGTCGGGGCACGGTTCAGGAAGACCGGGTGGCCTTCGATGACCTGCTCAACGATATCCCAGACGCGGGCATCCTGTCTGTCGATCAGCTTTTCGGCTGTCTTCGGGTTGGACGCAATCTGCTGGTTGACCAGTTCGTTGATGACGAACGGCTTGTACAGCTGGATGGCCATTTCCTTCGGCAGACCGCACTGCCACATCTTCAGGTCCGGTCCGATGGCAATAACGGAACGGCCGGAGAAGTCGACACGCTTGCCGAGCAGGTTCTGACGGAAGCGGCCCTGCTTGCCCTTGAGGGCATGGGACAGCGACTTCAGCGCCCTGCCGCCGGCACCGGTAATCGGCTTGGAACGGCGTCCGTTGTCAATCAGCGCATCGACTGCTTCCTGCAGCATACGCTTTTCGTTCTGGACGATGATCGCCGGTGTGCCCAGTTCAAGCAGCTTCTTCAGACGGTTGTTCCGGGTGATGACACGGCGGTACAGATCGTTCAGGTCACTGGTGGCGAAACGGCCGCCGTCCAGCTGCAGCATCGGCCTGAGATCCGGCGGGATGACCGGCAGGACAGTCAGGACCATCCATTCCGGACGATTGTCGGAATCACGGAAGGCATCAATGGTTTCCAGGCGCTTGATCAGTTTCTTGCGCTTGTCACCGTTGGCCTTTTCCAGTTCGGCCATGATTTCGTTGTGTTCCTTCTCGAGATCAACCTGTTCCAGCAGGGTCTTGACAGCTTCGGCACCGGTGGCGGCGGAGAAGCTTCCCGGCCCGTAGATGGCGGTGTTCTCACGGAACTCACGTTCGGAAAGGATCTGCTTGTAGGTCAGCTTTGTATCGCCCGGATCCGTGACGATCCAGGATACGAAGTAAACAACTTCTTCCAGGTGTTTCGGCGGGACATTGAGCAGCAGGCTCATGCGGCTCGGAATGCCGCGCAGGTACCAGATATGCGCAACCGGGGCAGCCAGTTCGATATGGCCCATGCGTTCCCGGCGGACACTGGACTTGGTGATTTCAACGCCGCAGCGGTCGCAGATCACGCCCTGATAGCGGATCTTCTTGTACTTTCCGCAGGCGCACTCCCAGTCCTTGGTCGGACCGAAAATGCGTTCGCAGAACAGACCGTCTTTCTCCGGCTTCTGGGAGCGGTAGTTAATGGTTTCCGGCTTCTTGACTTCGCCGTAGGACCATTCGTGAATACGTTCAGGTGATGCCAGACCGACACGGATTGCATCAAAATCGTTAATATTCATCGTTCTGCCTCCTCCTTATTCTTCACCGGCGGAATCGAGATCATCGAAGCCGACAACAGCCGCAGCCGGGATGTCGTCTTCGTCCAGTCCTTCACGGATGGTCAGATCTCCGGTTTCTTCCGCATCATTGACATAAGTCTGCCGGTTGAGGTCCATGGTGGTCTCTTCCTTGAGTTCATCCTGGGCCATCTGCTTGAGATCCATTTCGACGCCTTCCGCATTCAGCATCCGGACATCGACAGCCAGGGCCTGCAGTTCATGCACGAGCACCCGGAAGGATTCCGGAATACCGGCAGCCGGCAGGTCTCTGCCCTTGACGATGGCTTCGTATGTCTTTGTACGGCCCATGATATCGTCGGACTTGACAGTCAGGATTTCCTGCAGTGTATTGGCAGCGCCATAGGCTTCCAGAGCCCAGACTTCCATTTCACCGAATCTCTGACCGCCGTTCTG
>JAFOIT010000172.1 GCA_017420585.1 Solobacterium sp. | reverse complement strand
TTTTCCGGGCGGATGGTTCTCATCTGGCCGGCAGGTATTATGATCTGTTCACGGATCATATCCGTTCATCTCTGAAAGTAGAGGGAGTCAAATGAAAAAGCTGGTAATAGCTGCCGGTATCTGCCGGTTATTGGCCGGCTGCGGCACAAAGCCGGAAAATACTGCCCGGGCAGGGAAAACATTTCAGGACTATGAAGCAGTCCTGACACCGTTCCTGGATGAAAAATGCAGCACGCTGGATAAAGACCAGGTGGCAAAAATGCTGGATGTGGATCCGGAAACAGTTGTCAACGCGGCCGGTTACTTTGAAGATGAGCATACCGAAAGACGCATCCTGATTGTCGAGGCGGACAGTGAAGACCATGCCATCGAAGCAGAGGAAAAGATGAATGATTATCTTTCCACCCTGGTCAATTCAGCAGCCATGTACCGGCCGGAGGAACTTGAAACGATTGCCGGCGGCTACGTCGGAAACAACGGGACTTATGCCTTCCTGATCATCTGCGAGGACATCCAGGAAGCGAAGAAAGCACTGCTTGAGTAGTCTTTGACCTACTGTACCATGAACACTTATGACAGAATACCTTCCCGGGAAGAAGCGGAAAGCATCCTTGCGGCCGCGCTGGAGAAAAACCCGGGGAAATGGGGCGCCCATTCCCGCAACGCTGCTGTCAGTGCGGAAGCGATCGGCTGGGCTGCCGGTCTGGATCCTGACCGGTGCTATGTATCCGGGCTGCTGCACGATATCGGCCGCTTCAAGGGCCAGGTCCAGCTTGCCCACATATACCATGGCTGGAAATACATGGATGAATGCGGCTATCCGCTGATCGGCCGGATCTGCCTGACGCATTCGTTTGCGATGCAGAAACTCACAGCCTACGGCGGGGCATTTGATTTGACCGCGGAACAGATCGAGGAAATGCGGGCCGAACTGGAAAGCATTGTCTACGATGATTATGACCGGCTGATTCAGCTGTGTGACAACATCAGCGGGGCATCCGGCATTATGCGCATGGAAGACCGGATTGCCGATATCGCGGCCCGCTATCATCATTACCCGGAAGAAAAGCGGAACCGGACACTTGCCCTGGTTGATTACTTCAATAAAAAAACAGGAAGCGATATTTATCTGCTTTCCTGCGGCGGGAACACGGTGGATCATTATTGAACTGATATGTACAGGCTGCGGCAGCCGTAAGACTGCCGCAGTATTTTTTGTGAAACGAAGCTGGGCCTGTCAGAACAGGAAAGACATCAGCACCCCGAACAGGGCTCCGCCCAGGTGTGCCTGCCAGGCAACGCCGGGCATGAAGTTGATGATGATATTGGCGATGTTGTTCTGCAGAATACTCGCCCAGGATACCGTCGTATAGGATGTCAGCAGCATAAAGTAAAAGAACATCACGGCATACAGGCCGCCGGAGAGTCCGAGCGATGACCTGACCTTGAACAGATAACAGAACAGATTGCCGGCCAGCACCCCGCCGTACAGCAGAAGCAGGAATTTTGCCGGTCCCAGCATGCGTTCCATCCACGGCCCGAGATTGTACAGCGAATAGAGATTCATCATGATATGCCACGGGCCGCCATGCAGGAAGCCGCCGGTCAGCAGCCGGTAATACTGGCCCTGCTGAATCATGTAGGAGTTATTCAGATATTTGCCGGTAAATGAAGGATCCGAATTCTGCCGGAAATAGACAATGGCGCAGATCAGGATGGTCGCGAATGTCACCGGGCAGCCGGAAACCAGATTCATCAGATTCATGCGGAGACCTCCTTTATGACTACAGATTATATTCTTTGCCTGCAAAATTGTCATTATCTGTGCGGTTGTCTTTTCCGAATCTTTTATATAAACTGCTTCTTCCCGTTAAAGTGTAGAAACAGGGATTGTTTCTTACAACAATAGATATAAAAGGTTTTTTTGCAAAACAATCACAGTATGTACTGTATCTGTAAAAATACTTTTCTTTTCTGCCTTTTTGAGCCACGGATGTTACGGAGCGTTGCTGAAGCGTATCTCTTTTTTGCGCTATATTTGGGTTGATGAAATGACATGTTGTTCATCTAGAAAAGAGGGTTTATGAAAAAGAAAAGATGTATTCTTAACTTGTTTGTTATTATCCCATTTCTAATCGCTCTTGTAACGCCGGTATTTGCAGAAAATGCAGATACCCCTGCAGATCCAATTGACCCTGATCCATATGTAGTCAGAAATATTGCGGGCTCTACAACAGTAAAACTGGCTCATCAAAAGTCTGATGGAAATGCAGAATATGTATATGTTACCGTTTATGTTAATGGCACCGGTACATTTAACAATAACGGGACACTTGTCAGTGGAACCATAACCAGTGTGTACACATCAAATCCATCGGCGATGACAGTAACAAGTTACTCAACAGGTTATATATCAGGTGGTATACGTGTCACATGCAATCTTTCTTGTCCGTCAGGTTACATGCTCCCATATTATTCAACAATTGTTGATGCTTATTAATGATTGACGCTTATAAAACAGGAACACTGATAAAAAATTCCAGGCAAAAACTTCATCTTTCCCAACAGGAACTGGCTGATAAACTGCATATATCAAGGGCTACGGTTTCAAAATGGGAAACGGGCAAGGGAATGCCGGATATCAGTTTGCTTTTGCCGCTGGCAGACTGCCTGAACCTCAGCATTGCAGAACTGCTGAAAGGAGAAACTGTTGACCAAACACCGGAGATGAAGGAATCGTTTCAGCTGCTTGCTTATGCGGCAAAAGAACAGGAACGCCATCACCTGGCAAGACGGACTGTACATACAATCCTGATCATAATCCTGTTGTTCGGCGGGATTCTCTTCGCTGGATATAATCATATAAATGTAATGAAAAGAGAGATTGTTCCGATCAGTTATTACGGTGAAGAAGAAATCCCGGCAGAAGAAGAGAAGCCGGTCCCCAATATTATCTGCCAGAAGATCGGAGATATTATTGTTCTGGATATGAACAGCCCGGCAGATTCGTTTTACTGCCAGATAAACAACTATGTGAACAAAGATGGAGACTGCGACATATTTTTCTGGGGTTTTACATGGCGGTGGGCAGAGTTCAGCAGACAAGCAATGATGACACATTCATTCAATCTGTCCACATCCCTTCGGGAGACACAGAAAATACGGCACGTATACTACTATGTCGGCTCTTTATCCAGGGATGATCTGCTACGGATCAATCCGGCTAAAGATGATTTGACAGAGCTGTACGATCATTCTGTTCTTCTTTATGAAAGAAGAAATGAATCCAATTAAAGCAGGGAACAAAAAGAAAACTCTCATGCAGATGAGAGTTTTTTTACAACTGGCGGAGATAGAGGGATTCGAACCCCCGCACGCTCGCACGTCTGCTGGTTTTCGAAACCAGTCCCTTCAACCACTTGGGTATATCTCCAGCGCAAACAAGATTATAACATAACCCGGCTGAACATACCATGATTTCGTATTTCAGGGTATAATCATCAGGCAGAAAGGAATTTGATATGAAAGCAGAGTTTTCAGAATACCTGACACAGACGGCTCCGGCAGTCAAGGCGATGATTGCCCGGCTGCAGGAACACTTTGATTATGTCAGTGTCCTGTCAACGGATTCGACGGGCTTCCGGATTTCCATCAGCCAGAAGGCCCGGGATATCTCATCGGAAACGATGATGACGGAACGGGGCAATGTCATCCGGGTTTACCGGGACGGTCTGTACAGTGAATATGCCTTCAACGAACCGGACCTTGCGCATCCGGAAGCACAGGCCGAAGCCATCCGGCAGGCACTGGAGAAGCAGATCGAACTGCTCCGGCTGACAGGGACGGAAGTCTATGAAACAGGGAAACTGGCGGATGAACCCCAGGAGCTGTTCGTTGAGATGGAGACCGGGACAATACCGGAAGACGCTGACCTTGACAGTCTGGTGAAGGAACTGACAGCCGTGTCCGATGCGGCCATGAAGCAGGGGGAACACCTGATTGACTGCCGGCTTACCGCCCAGTCCACACATGTATGCAAGATGTTTCTGACCCCGAACCGGGACCTGAGACAGAGTTATGTCTATTCAGAAGGAACAGTCATGCCGATGGCCATGAAGGACGGCCGCATGGAATACTCCTACGCCGGTGTAGCGGAACGGCAGGGACCGGAGATTTTTGCCGGCCTGCGGGACAAGATGCAGGAAGCGGTCCGCATTGCCGAGGAACTGCTCACGGCTGAGCGGATTGAACCGGGTGAATATGATGTCATCACCACACCGGAAGTATCCGGGCTGATTGCCCACGAGGCTTTCGGCCACGGGGTGGAGATGGACATGTTCGTCAAGAACCGGGCCCTGGGCAAAGAGTACATAGGCAAGCGGGTCGGCTCGAATCTGGTGACCATGCACGAAGGGGCACTGGCCGCGGTCAACGTGGCTTCCTATGCCTTCGATGATGAGGGAACCCTGGCCGGGGATGTAATTGAGATCGATCACGGCATCCTGAAAACCGGCGTGTGCGATGCCCTTTCAGCCCTGCGCCTCGGCGTACAGCCGACCGGCAACGGCAAGCGGGAGAACTTCGAGCACAAAGCCTACACCCGCATGACCAACACGATTTTCGAGCCGGGGAATGACAGCCTTGACGACATGATTGCCTCGGTTGATTACGGTTACCTGCTGGCCGGCATGCAGTCAGGCATGGA
>JAFOIT010000171.1 GCA_017420585.1 Solobacterium sp. | reverse complement strand
TGGATGTATAGGAATCCGATGAGATCCGCAGGAAACTCGTGTAGTAAGGCGTATAGCCGCCGAAAGTGATCGTCTTGTCTTCGTGGGTCCCGGTCTTGCCGGCACAGGTCATCGTGCGCAGGTTCGCTTCGACACCCAGGCCGCCGATCATATTGGTATGCATCATGTCCGTGATCAGCCAGGCTGTCGTCTCCGCGAAGACCCGGCGGGTAACAACATCATCCTCACTCAGCAGCACATTGCCGTTGCGGTCAAGCACTTCGACATAGGCATGGGGCTGGATGTAGATGCCGCCGTTGGCCAGGGTTGCGTAGGCTCCGGCCATTTCCAGGGTGGTTACACTGACCGCGCCCAGGGCCAGGCCGGCCGGCGTATGATCCAGATGCGCTTCGTCAAAGCCTTCCTGCAGCAGATACTCAAAGGATCTCTCAACCCCGACTTTCTCCAGCATGAACCGGGCTGCCGCGACGTTGTGCGACAGTTCGAGCGCTTCCCGCATCGTAATCGCCCCGCCGGTCACCGGACCGTTCGGGTAATCGTTATCAATACCGTAACCGGGGATGTCTTCCTTGATATCCATGACGGTTGTGCCCGGATAGCAGCCCTCTTCCAGGGCCGGGGCATATACGGCCAGCGGTTTCATGCTGGAACCGACCGGCTGCAGGCTGTCTGTTGCCCGGTTGAGAACTTCCGGCTCAGTCGGCACTTCACGGCTGCCGACCATGGCCACAACCCGGCCGGTATGCTGGTCAATGACGACCGCCGAAGCTTCCACCATTGACCCGTCACGGGCATACGGGTATCCGTTGAACGTCGCCACCGAATCCTGCAGGATCTGCTGGATGTTCGTGTCGATGCCCAGGGTAATCCGGTAACCGGCCTGCCGCATCAGGGCCTTCTTGGCCGCGATGGCAGAGTCCGTCAGTTCCTTGCCTTCCTTGACCAGCAGCGCCTTGGCTACGTCTTCCACGGCATATTCGACATATGCCGGATACTGATACAGTTCACCCTTGGAAGTGGCTTCCCGCACCACCAGCGTGTCATTCAGGGCTTCTTCATATTCTTCATCCGTGATGACGCCGTTTTCATGCATGGCATACAGCACGGTATTGGCCCGGTAATTGGTCGGGCCCATGTCGCCCTTGAGCATGTTCAGGCGCGGGTTGTATTCATTCGGGCTCTGGGCAAGGCCGGCCAGGATCGCGCATTCACGCAGGGTCAGCTCATCCAGCGTTTTGCCGAAGTAGTCCCAGGCGGCCACCTTGATCCCGTAGTTGGAGTCACCGTAGAAAATCGTATTCATGTATACTTCCAGGATCTGGTCCTTGTCGAGCTCCCGCTCCAGCTTCAGGGCCAGGTAGATCTCCTGGATTTTCCGCTTGTATGTTACTTCCTGGGTCAGATAGGTATTCTTGATGACCTGCTGGGTAATGGTGCTGCCGCCATGGCTGGAAGTGTGCGTCAGCTGCCCCCAGACAGCGTTCAGAAAGCGCGGCAGGTCGAGGCCGTGATGCTTGTAGAACCGTTTGTCTTCTATGGAAATAAATGCGTCCTTGAGGTGCTGCGGCACTTCATCGATATAAGCCCAGTCAACGTTTTCATTGGCCTGGTACTCAGCCACGAAATTGCCGTTGATATCATACAGCTGTGTTGCCATGGAATAGTCCCGCAGCTGATAGAGGTCCAGTTCCGGCACATCTTCCAGATTCTTCATGATATAACCGCCTACGGCTGCGCCGCCGATGGCAAACATCAGCAGGAAAACCGCCAGTACTGCCTTCAGGCCCCGGTGCTTTCCTGTTTTCTTTTTCTTCTTTTTCTTTTCCGGGAGAGGGGCCGGCTCCGGTTCGGGCTGCGGTACAGGTTCTGGCGGCGGGACCGGTTTCAGTTTCGGCGCAATGTCAAAACCCGCCGCGTATTCAATCGGCAGACGGACTTCCTCCGCAGGCAGGGAAGCATCAATTTCCGGCAGGACAACAGCCGGGCTGGCGGCCGGCACAGTTTCCTTCACCGGTTCACGTTCACCTTCCGGCACAAACGGCAGCCGGATTTCCTCCACGCTTAAAAAGGATGCCTGCACAGGTTCCTTTGCCGGCTGTTTACGGGATGTCGTCCGCTTTCTGGCCGGTTTTTTCTCCGCCGTGTCGGAAGTCTTTTCCTTCGTGCTCTTTTTCCGTGCTGACGGCTTTTTGGCAGCCGTTTCAACGGTCTTTTTTTCAGCACCTGTGGAGCTTCCGGAACTGGTTTTTCTGCGGGTGGCCGTTTTCGCCGCGGTTTTCTTCGGCTTGTCTTCTGCCGTGCCGGTACCGGTCTTTTTACGGACCGTTTTCCTGGCAGCAGTCTTCTGCGGTTTTTCTTCCACAGCAGCAGGATCCGCTGTATTCTTTTTTGCCCGCTTCCGGGTGGAAGCCGGTTTCTTTTCCTTGGTTTCAGTCATAATGGAACAGTATATATCATACCCAATCCTGATGAAAAATGGACGGCAAAAACCGGAAATTAAGAAATATTTCATGTTGCCCTAAACTATGTATAATGATTGCAGGTAAGGAGATACGAGACATGTTCAGACTCAGAGACTACTATGCCCCGGATTTTACCGCTTCAAAATTCACTTCCTGCCCTGACGCCATACTGCGGCCGGTGGAAAATGATACAGTTGCCCCTGACAATTACCATGCCATGAGCATCTATCCGGAATACTTCCGGATTGACGGACAGTGGCTGCTGGCGGAGGAAAGCCGCATGGACTGTGTCCCTGTATATGAGGGCGGGAAGATCCATGTCCGGGAGTTCCGTCATCTCAAGGCCGGTGACCTGGTGGTCTGCGGCCGGACGGAAGACGGCAGCGAGGGCATCTATGTTCATCCTGACGGCTTCCGGGCCCCGGAAGAAGACAAGCAGGTCTTCATGTTCCGCCAGTCCCGCAGCCGGGAAACATCGTTCACCCGCGACTACCGGGAACTCTGCGACCTGCTCAGGCATGAAAAGGACCATGGGAAGATCGTGTGGGTCATGGGCCCTGCCTTCACGTTTGACAGCAGTGCCCGCAAGGCCTTTGCCGCCATGGTCGAGGCCGGCTATGTCCACGCGGTGCTGGCCGGCAATGCCCTGGCTACCCATGACCTGGAAGGCGCATGGCTGCATACGGCCCTGGGCCAGGATATCGAAACCCGGGAAAACATGCCCAACGGGCATTATCACCACCTTGACACGATCAACCGGGTCCGCAGATACGGCAGCATCTCTTCCTTCATTGCCGGGGAGCAGATCGACAACGGCATCATCCATGCCCTGGAGAAGAACCATGTGCCCTATGTCCTGGCCGGTTCCATCCGGGATGACGGCCCCCTGCCGCCGGTCTACGGGAATGTCTATGAAGCCCAGGACGCGATGCGGGCCGAGATCCGCAGTGCCACCACCCTCATCTGCATGGCCACGGTCCTGCACACCATCGCCTCCGGCAATATGACTCCTTCCTTCCGGGTAATGCCGGACGGAACGGTGCGGGAAGTCTACTTCTACTATGTGGATATTTCCGAGTTTGCCGTCAACAAGCTCGCTGACCGCGGCTCCCTGTCCTCCCGGGGCATTGTCACCAATGTCCAGGACTTCATCGTCCACGTTGCTTCGGGCCTGGACGTACTGTAAAGAAAAAGAAAGAACCGTACCGAGTATAAACGGTGCGGTTCTTTTTTGTGCTTAACGGAACCAGCCTCTTTTCGGCGGTTCATTCATCAGGATCAGGCCCTGGTCCAGATGGTTCAGGATTTCCCTGACCGTGCTGTTTTCCCTGTCCGCGTAACTGTAAACGGGTTTCTGGTTCATGCCCCGACGCAGGTCGTAAATGGTGTATTCAAGATAGCGGTACGGATGATGGCCGTAATTATCAATGGCCAGGCAGCTGACATAGCGGTTGTTCTCCAAATTTACCACCAGGCAGTCCTCATCATCTTCCGTGACCGTCACCTTCAGTTTTTCACCCTGGTCCGCTGCTGTACTGACGATCCAGTCACGCACGGATTCCAGCACATACGCAAACTCTTCCATATCAGAGGCTCAGGTCCATCTCCCGGTTTTCCGCATCCAGATAGCCGGTCTTCACGGCACAGCCGAAGATTTCCTCCAGCAGCCGGGCCAGTTCATCCCGGGCCGCAATGACTTCATCCCTGTTGTGATCCGTGAAGCCGTCGAGCGGGAAGAACACATAACTGGTCTCCGGCCCGATCTTGCCGTGTTCACTCTGCCGCCATGTCCAGCGCCTGGTCCTGACATCATTGCCGACCGCGTAGACCACTTCATGCGGATCCACGGCTTCCGGCTCTTCTGCCCCGAACGGAATGAAGATGTCGCCTTCACGGGAATAGCGGACTTCGATGTCCTCTGCCGACACGCCCAGGTCATGGGTGCCCATCGGGATCGTATGCTTCAGGGAAACCGCGTTGTTCAGGTCCACAAGCGGATTGATGTGCGGCATGCCCTTGCCCTTGGCAATGCGGGTAAACAGCGCCTCCGCCGAGCACATGTACTTGTTCGGGTTGATGTCCAGGGCCCGGAACGCTTCCCGGTACGGGATGATATCCGGTTCTTCCTTGACCTTCTTGCCTTCAAAACGGGCCGAAGCCACGGCAATGCTTTCGTCCAGCAGCTGATCGATCTTCTCATAGTGTCCGGCGTTGTCCACACCTTTGGCTACAACCACACCGAAGCAGGCTGTCGGCAGTTTTTCAAACACTTCTTTTTCAACGACGAATTTCATACAGACCTCTCTTTTTCAGTATCTTATCACAGTCTCTCTGCCGCTGCAGACTTACTGCGGATTCTTGTCATCAGCAGCAGGGCCAGTACGGCATAGGCAATGATCATCAGCAGCACAACCTGGTATGCCCCGGTCCGGTCATAGAGAATACCGTTGAGGGAAACCGACAGCGAATAGAAGATCGAGTTGAGCATGACGACTACCGAGTAGACACTTGTATACTGGTCTTTCGCCACGATCTGGGTCAGCTGGGTCAGGCCGACGGTGGTCACGGTGAAGTAAGCCCCGTACAGGAAGGCCCCGCCCAGCATCATCACCCGGGTCCCGGCAAACAGCAGCAGGATAACCGTACCGGCACACCCGGTCAGTGCCATCAGCATCGTCGAGACAATCGGATCCATATGGTCTGCCAGGAACCCGTGCAGCAGCTTGAAGCTGACATTTGCCAGCATGGCCGCCGACAGCACCATGGCACTGTTTTCCAGGGTATAGCCGCGGTCAATCGCATAGGCGGAAAGATGCGGGTTCATCGATACCAGCATGGAGATGAAGATGACGGCCGCAAACAGCGTGATCTTCATGGCGCCCGGCACAACCGTGCCGCCCCCTGCCGATGCGCTTCCGGCATCTGCTTTCGGGGCCGGGTTCATCTTCATGGTCAGCGTGCACGGCAGGATCAGAACCGCCAGGATCAATGCCAGGATCCGATAGGCAATGCGCCAGCCGAACATGGTGATCAGCCGGCTGAAAACCGGGTTCATGAACATGCCGGCCACACCGCTCAGGCCCATCGCGATACCGATCACCCCGCCGTTTTTCTCCCGGTACCAGTCCCGCAGGACCATGGTCACCGGAATCGCCGCAAAACACTGGATGCCGATGCCGATCAGCACGCCGCCCAGGCACAGCTGCCAGACCGCGGAAGCCGCCGAAACGAAGAAGACGGCCGCGATGGTCAGCACCACGCCGGCACTCATCAGCAGGTTCAGCGGTTTTGTTTTTGTCAGCCGGCCGAACAGCGGCGCAAAGAAAGCCCCGGCAAGGCCCATGAAGGTCACCATGACCGACACACTGCCGATTCCCACCTGCAGGTCCTGCGAGATCGGTGAGAAGAAGATGCCCATACAGTTGCTGACAATACCGAACGACCCGCCGATGCACAGACAGCAGCGGATCAGGGCCAGAAGTTTTCCTCTAGACTCGTTATTCATTTTTTTACCTCATAATTCCCGATGTCATACCTGATCATTATAAGTTGGATTCTTTCCCGAAAAAAGAAAAAAACCCACCGGAAATGATATGATTCAATACAGGAGGTTTACTGCCATGGCATTTCTTCAGATGAGTCTCTATTCCCGCTGCCTGCAGCGGACTGTACCGGTATCCTGTGTGGTCCCGGTGGATACGGTCGAATATCTCAGCCAGCCCCTGAAACCGGAAAAACCGTTCCGCACCCTCTATCTGCTCAACGGCTTCTTCGGCAATATGAACGACTGGTTCCTGGCCGGCGATGTTGCCCGCCTGGCCATCAAATACAACATTGCCTTCATCATGCCAGCCGGGGAAAACAAGTTCTTCATCGACAACCCCAGCGGTGAGCTGTTCGGCACATTCATCGGCGACGAGCTTGTGGAAATGACCAGAAGGCTCTTCCCGCTTTCCCGCGAGCGCAAAGACACCTGGATCGGCGGCCTGTCCATGGGCGGCTACGGGGCCCTGCGCAACGGCCTGAAGTACAATGATACCTTCGGTGCCGTCCTCGCCTTGTCCCCGGGCATCTTCAGCAGCGAAGTGCTGGAGGCCCTGTGTGCCGGGCAGGATGCCGACAGACTCTTCGGAGCCCAGGCGCTGTTCATGAACCGCACCTTCCTGGAGAATTCCTTCGGCCCGCTTGACAAGGTCAACGGTTCCGACAGGGATTACCGCACGCTGTTTGAAGCAGCCGCCAGAACCCCGGCCGGCTGCCCGGAAATCTATCTGGCCTGCGGGACGGAAGATCCCCTGCTGCCTTCCGTGCGGGGCTGCCGTGACTACCTGTCCGGTCATGACGCCAGGCTGATGTATGTCGAAAAGCCGGGCATCCATGATTATGATTTCTGGAACATTGCCCTGCAGGACGCGCTTGATCATTTCCCGCCGATGCAGCAGAATTCAGACTGAATTCACATTTTCCGGCCGATTCTGTGATACCATTGCTTCATGACATATTATCAGGACTGTCTCATTCTGACCTTCATATATTCGCTGTTCCTGTTTCCCCGTTTCCGGGCCCAGGGACGCAGGGCCCTGCTGATCAAGACGGGGTTCTTTCTCTATGTCGGCTTTGTCCTGTACCATACCCTGTTCCCGGTCTGGAACAATCTGCCGGCCCTGTTCAGCCATACCTACCGGCCGATGAACATGAATCCCTTTGTGGATATCATTGAAGGCCACAGCAACGCCCTGCAGGAAGTCTTCCTGAACATGCTCATCACCCTGCCGTTCGGGGCGGCCATGAACCGGATCTACGGAAAAGGGCCGGGAGAATGCATTCTCCTGACCCTGATCTTCAGTCTTTCCATTGAACTGCTGCAGCCCCTGATCAGCACCAGCCGCATCAGCGACATCACGGATGTGATCACGAATACCCTGGGCGGCGCAGCCGGATGGTATCTGGCAGAATTCTTTACACAACAACGCTTCCGCCGATGAATTCCCGCATGATGGAATTGTTCGGGATACCGGAATCATCTTCCAGTTCCACAAAGAAATCGAGGAAATCCAGAATCCGCCGGGCCTCCCCGTAAGCCGGATTCTTTCTTTCGATTTCCCGCAGCAGCGGGGCTGCGTACTTTTTCAGCACCGGCAGTTCATACAGCAGATGGCTGTTGAAGAACACGTCGGCCTGCTGGGTGTACGGGAAAATATTCACCCGTTCCCCGGCCCGTACCTTGTCCCAGCTCATGATGGTCGTATCCGCCGGCCAGCCGCGGAACTGGTGGTCACGCACAATCCGCCGCAGCATCCGGGCATCCGTGGTGGAGATCCGGTTATGCGGGTCGATATTCAGCTGGGTCAGCGGGCTGATATAGATACGGAACTTCTGGCTGTCATCGATGCCGGCTGTCATCTCGGGATTCAGCGCGTGGATGCCTTCCATGATGACCGGCTGGGTGCTGTCAATCCGCACGATGCGGCTGCCGAAGCGCTTGGTGCCGTTCTGGAAATCAAACGAAGGCAGATCCACCTCCTGTCCGTTCAGCAGGTCATTCATCTGTCTGCTGAACAGGTCCAGGTCCAGGGCGGCCAGGCTCTCGAAGTCCTTGGAACCGTCCGGATTCAGAGGCGTTTCGTCACGCTCCTTGAAATAATCATCCGTGCCGAGGTACAGCGGGTTCACACCCAGGACCCGCAGCTGGATGCTCAGCCGCTTGGCAAAGGTTGTCTTGCCGGAAGAAGACGGGCCGGCAATCAGCACAAACCGCTTGCCGCTGTCATGGATCTGTGAGGCAATCTCGGCAATCCTTCTTTCCTGCAGCGCCTCACACAGCAGGATCAGCGTCTGCAGCTGGCCGCCGGCGATGGTTTCATTCAGCTGCATCGCCGAACTGACCCCGGTCAGCCTGCCCCAGCGCCGGTTCTCCGCAAACGCCTCATAGAGCTTCTGGGCATCATCCTCAAACAGCGGCATCTCCGTCGGGGCAACGATCCGCGGGAACCGCAGCAGCACGCCGCTCTTGTAGCGCATGACATCATAGTATTTTATGTAACCCGTGGCCGGCACCAGGTCGTGGAAGCACAGTTCGGTCCTTCCGTCCAGTGTATACAACCGGGCCGTATGGATATCCGGGGCGCTGCGCAGCAGCCGCAGGTCGTTCTGGTACTCCCTGGCTTCCAGGTAGGATATGATTTCTCCCCGGTCCATATTGACGCCGATAAACGGCAGGTTTTCCGCGACGATCTCATCCATTGCCTGCAGGATTTTCTCCGTGGAGATTTCCGGCACACCCCGGATGACCGTGAACAGGCCATGGCCGAGACTGTTTTCAAAACTGACCAGGGCTTCACTGCCGTATACCCGCTCCACCGCCAGGGCGTAGATGAAGGACAGCGAGGCTTCATAGATCCGGTAGCCGGCATCACTGCGGAAATCCAGCAGTTCCACCTTGCAGGAATCCTCGAGCACCGTGCGCAGACTGTGCGTCTCATGATCAATCCGGCAGGCCAGCAGGTCATACGGCTGGTCTTTCTGCATCTCTTCCGCAATCTTCAGGACAGATGTTTCCTTTTCGTATTCTTTTACCACGGACGTCCCGTCCGGCAGTCTGACATCTATTTTCATCATCATATAATCACCGCCTTGCATTATTGGACGAAAGAACATGACAGCTGTACCGCTGCCGTTTCCTGCGTCTGATCCCATGAAAAAATATGTGACTGGTTCTTCTTATGCTCTCATTATACGCGATATAATGAGGAAAACAAAAAGGAGACCAACATGAAACGTATCATTACCATGCAGGACATTTCCTGCTTCGGCAAGTGTTCTCTGACGGTAGCCATGCCGGTGATTTCCGCCATGGGTGTGGAAGCCAGCGTCATCCCGACAGCCGTACTGTCCACCCACTCCATGTACAAGGGCTTCACCTTCCATGACCTGACCGGGGAAATCGTTCCGATCATGAACCATCTGGAAAAGGAAGGTTTCGAATTTGACGGTATCTATACCGGTTATCTCGGCTCGTTTGAACAGATGGCCCTGGCTGAAAAGCTGTTCGATACCTTCGGCCGCGGCAAGCCCATCCTGGTGGATCCGTGCATGGCCGACAACGGCAAGCTGTACGCCGGCTTCAATGAAGAGTTCGCTGCCGAAATGCGGAAGCTATGTGCCCGGGCCGATGTCATCTGCCCGAACCTGACCGAGGCGGCCTTCCTGCTGAATGAACCGTATCCCGGCAATGATTACGATGAAGCATATGTCCGCAGCACCCTGAAGAAACTGGCGGACATGGGCTGCCGCACCGCCGTGCTGACCGGTATTTCACTGGAAGAAGGAAAACTCGGCGCGTATGCCTATGATGCGGTGACGGACGAATGGTACAGTTTCTATACCGATAAGCAGCCGGAGAACTTCCACGGCACCGGCGACATCTGGGCCAGCACGTTCTTCGGGGCCTATATCCGCGGCCGGTCCTTCGAGGATGCGGTGCGCATCGCCTGCCTGTATACGGCGGAGTGCATCCGCCTGACCATCGCGGAACCGCACGATTACAGATCCGGAGTCTGCTTTGAGGAAGCTATCCCCTATCTTGTTGAACTGATGAAGCAGTAACCCGCAGCCGGAGGAGTTTCCGCTTCCCCCGGCTGTTCTTATCCGGAAAGGAGGAAATCCATGACATACGCTGATGCCCACTGCCATCTCGACTCACGTCAGTTTGATCAGGACCGGGATGCGATGATCGGACGGATGCTGGCGGCGGATGTACACAAGGCCATCATCATCTGCTGCAGTGATCATGATCTCGCCCGCGGCAGGCAGCTGCGGGAACGGTATCCGGATTTCCGGCTGGCCGTCAGTATCCACCCGCAGGATCTTGAGGAAGAACATGACGATGCCCGGCTCACAGCCCTGAAACAGGCTGTGCTGGAAAGCCATGCCGATATGATCGGGGAAACCGGGCTGGATTACTATTCCCACCCGCACACCAGGGAATATCAGCAGCACTTCTTCAGGGCCCAGCTGGAGATGGCCGCGGAACTGCACCTGCCGGTTGACATCCACTGCCGCCAGGCCACGAAGGATACCATTGATATCCTGAAGCAGTATCCGGTCACCGGCATCATCCACAGCTACAGCGGTTCATCTGAAACCGCCCGGGAGTTCGTGAAGATGGGCTTCAGCATATCGTTCGGGGCCAGTGTTCTGTTTCCCGGCTCCCGGAAACCGGCCATGGTCATCGCTGACATGCCGCTTGACCGGCTGCTGGTCGAAACCGATGCCCCGTTCCAGAGCCCGCTCATGAACCACCGGCACGAACCTGCCGATATCATTGCCATATACGAAGCCATTGCCCGTATCCGCGGGATTCCCCTGGCGGAACTGGAAAAGATCACGGAGAAAAACTTCGACCGTGTGTTCGAAAAATCATGAAATATAAAAACAGCCCGCAGGCTGTTTTTCAATTCATCTGATGATCGAGGATATTCAGCACCACGGCCATGGCGGTCGGCAGGCTGTC
>JAFOIT010000170.1 GCA_017420585.1 Solobacterium sp. | reverse complement strand
TTGGCCGCAAAGGTATCCGCCGACCGGTTGAACACGCTGGAGAAGTACGCCCACAGGCCGTTGCTGGCCAGGTAGAACAGGATCTTGGGCAGACCCTCCGTGTCAATGCCGGCCACCGTGCCGAAAAACACCGTGTACATGAGGCTGGTGAGCAGCGGTGACAGCAACAGCCACAGCGGCCCGAGCACAGTCTGCTTGTAGCGCACAACCAGGTTCTTTCTGGTCATCAGCCAGATCAGATCCCGGTAAGTCCACGTTTCTTTCAGGTTCAGCGTAAAAAGATCATGTTTGGAATCAACATGAACATGGTAATCCTTGATTGTTGTTTCAGAGAAATCCATTATTCCTTTTTCCCGTTCAACACCAAAGTGATTATAGCATAGCCGGGGTGTAATTCTTTTTTTTAATGATCATATAGCATTGTTATAACGGTCAAAAATAATCTTATACCCAGATAAAAAACAGGCTCACGTATGTGCGCCTGTTTCCGTTATTAACGGGGACTCTTCAGTTTCAGGTTCCGGGAATGCATGAAGCGTACATGATCAAGGTTCGGCAGGCTCATGTAATCACCATAGTGCCAGGACAGGATATGATCATAGTTCTTCGGGCAGGCTATTTCACGGTCACCGAACGGCAGTCTGATCATTTCATCATAATCTTCCCGCAGTTCCGTCCAATCCCGCCAGCCCTGGTGATTGATAGCCAAGGTAATATATTTGGAATTCCGGTATTTTTCATTGTAGCGGATGGCACAGTTGATATGATGCCGTTTCAGCAGCCTGGCATTGATGTTGATGCGGTTCAGGACCAGCAGGATGGCCGTCCTCACATAACTGGACGCTTTTGTCCACCGGCTCTTGCGGCCTGATTCCGGCATGCCGGAAAAAGCGATGACATCAATGAATATGCCGTTGCATTCACTGTTGTTGCGGTCATACCACTTGTCATAGTTGCAGTGCGTGTTTTTCTTTCTGACCTTGATGATCGGCTGTACCACGGAGAAATTTTCATCCGTTTCCAGACACTGCACCACATACCGGTCATCCAGCTGTGTCGACAGCACTTCCACAAACCTGTGGTAATCTTCCAGCCAGAAGCCGATGTCAACGTCATCATCCCAGGGAATGATGTCATGATGGCGGACGGCCCCGAGCAGGGTCCCGCTGATCAGAAAGTGCTCCAGATTGTTTTTTTCCAGCACATCAACAACGTCATAAAGCATCGCTTTCAGTTCTGCATGCAGGTCATCAAGCGTAATCGGCGTACCGTCATTTTCATGACCGATCACGGTCCTGGTATCATAGCAGTTTGCGTAGTCAATCATCTGCTTCTCTCCTGTCTGATCCGCTCGGCCATATCACTCTTCAGGAAGGCCTGCAGATCCTCCGGAATGCCGAGGCCGTACATGCCGTTCCCGTCTGAGCCGATATTGTAGAAACCGATCTTCTTGCCGGCATCGATCATCAGGTTGTACACCGGGGCCAGATAGAATTCCCCCTTGACGCGCATGTCACGGGCAACCATCTCTTCGGCATACCGCACATAATCACTTCCATGGGCAAAATTATATATTCCGACAGTCGCTTCACTGGAGATGACTTCCTTTTCCCGCACCATGGTGACATGGCGGTCTTCGTCAAAGGCAATGTAGGACCACTTGTCCTCACTGGCTGTCATCGTCATGATCAGCCCGTCATCTTCCCCCATGGCCGCAATGTATTCATCGATGGAAATGTCCACGTACTGATCGGAATTGGCAATCATCAGGGCATCATCATTATCGATATACTCCTTCGCCAGCAATACCGTACAGGCTGCCCCTTCCGTCACATGATCCACAGGCACAATCACGCAGCCCGGGGAAATCTGCTCAAGTTTCCGGCGCAGATCATACTTTTCAATATGCTCCTGCAGGCACAGGTAAATAAACCTGTGCTCACCCGCAGGCCGGACATTGTCACTGACCAGCTCGATCATCGGTGTTCCGAGAACATCGATCAGCGGCTTCGGGGTCGTATAACCCTGCCGCGCAAACCGGCTGCCCCGGCCGGCCATGGGAATAACAACGTTAATCATTTGAACTCCTCAGATACTTTCTGTAATCCTCAATACCGTTCGCTTCCTTGAACAGGAAATAGTTTTCCCTGGCAATCGGCCAGGAAAGGATCTTTTTCCCTTCCAGGATCATTTCGTTATAGACCGGGCAGAGGTAGAACTTCCCATTGACGTGGGCATTCTTGGAAATCATTTTCACCGCACTGCTGATGAAATCAGAACCGTGCCGGAAATAATAAAACCCGGCCGTGGCATTCATGGAGATCGGACGCTTTTCAGCCGCCTCAATCACACAGCCGTTTTCATCCAGTTTGACATATGAATACTTGGGGTGCACATCCTTGAAGATGACAACCCCGCCGTCAGCTTCCTGATCCTCAAAATAACGTATGATCTTGTTCGGATCATCCAGGAAGACCTGGTTTGTCGCGGCAATGAGGACAGGCTCATCATCACTGATCTCATCGATCGCCAGCAGGCAGGTGCACGCACTTCCCTGGGTCATGCCGTCCATGTATACAATCTTGGCGTCAGGCAACAGCAGCCGGATGATACTGTCCAGGTGATACTCACGGCAGTCATCCCGCAGGACCAGGGCAACAAACTCGGCATTTTCAATCCGGCTGAGATGATCGCTCAGATGCTCGGCGACCGTCTTCCCGCCGATTTCATAGATCGGCAGGTGATACCCTGTTTCCGGAATGATTTCCTTTCCGGCAAAAGGCAGGATCACTTTCATATTTTGCCTCCTTCCGCCAGGGCAATGTGCTTCCTGATGTTGTCGTAATTCACATCGTAGATTGTTTCAACTTTCATGACGTGCGTACCGGCAGCTTCCGCCGCGGCGATGCCATTGAAGTTGTCTTCCACCACCAGGCATTCCTCCGGTTTCAGCCCCAGGCGTTCTGCCGCCGTCAGGTAGATCTCCGGATCCGGTTTTGATTTTGTCACATCCTGGTTGGACAGATAGAAATCCAGATACTTCAGCAGGTCGCTTCTTTCCATCATCAGTTCCACGGATTTCCGGATCGAGTTCGAGGCACAGGCCAGATGATAACCTTCCTGCTTCAGCCGGTTCAGGGCATACTGATGGGCAAAAATCGGGAAACAGTCCGTGTGGATCCGCTCAAAGGTATATTGCTGTTTCAGCATATTGATATACGGATGCAGGCGCACCGGCAGGCCTTTCTGCTCACTCAGCATCTGCAGCTTGCGCTTCGTCGGCAGGCCATCGTAGGTGGTGAGGTGTTCATGCCGGGTAATCTCATAGCCAAACAGGCGCAGGGCCCGGTTCAGTGCCTCATAATGCCATTCCTTGGCTTCAATCAGGACGCCGTCCATGTCAAAAATAACTGCTTTTATCATATTTTTAATTATATTGAAAATACCGGTATCAAACAAGACACGGTGCAGAGCCCCCGTACCGTGCGCTTTGAGTATTCCGGGAAGTTATTCTTCTTCCTCTCCTTTTCTGAACTCTTCGAGATTGACCAGTGCGGTTGTTTGCCCGCTGGCTACACCTTCCGTGCTCTCCGGTGAGAAGAGCACCCGCACTGTAGCAAAGATAATGCGGAGGTCCATGAAAATACTTGGCTTGGCAATGTACATAAGGTCCAGCAGGAGCTTGTAATAAGGGCTCGTATTGTACTTGCCGTATACCTGGGCAAAGCCGGTCAGGCCGGCCTTGGCCCGCAGCCGCAGGGCGAATTCCGGCAGTTCCTTTTCATACAGGGCAGCGATCTCCGGGCGCTCAGGCCGCGGTCCGACGATGGACATATCGCCCTTGAGGATATTGATCAGCTGCGGCAGTTCATCAATCCGGTACTTGCGTATGAAGCGCCCGATCGGGGTGATGCGGTCATCATCCGCCCCGGTGGACAGCCTGGCTACACCATCCTTCTCAGCATCCATGCGCATGGAACGGAATTAGAGGATTGCAAATTCCCTCCGGTCCTTTGTCAGCCGGACCTGGCGGTAGAACACCGTACCGCCGTCAGTCAGCTTGATGGTCAGCGCCGTAATGAGCAGCAGCGGTGACAGTACGATCAGCGCCGCGGCAGAAAGAACAATATCAAACAGCCGCTTGACCAGCACGTATTCGATCTTGGCATAGTATTCCTTGACCTGCAGCACCGGCAGGTTGAACATGTGGATCTGATCGGCACCGCTCATGATCAGGTCGCCGATGCTGGGAATGACCATCGCCCGAATGCCGTGGGCAAAGCAGTACTTCAGCACCAGGTTGCGCTCATGGCTGTGCATGTCAAGCAGGAACAGTGTCTGTACATCCGTGCCGGACAGCACATCTTCCAGGTTGTCTTTTATGGAATGGTAACTGAACTGATCAGTCACATGGAAGTACCTGTTCATCAGCCTGGTATCCATGGTGTACTTCAGGCCGGACTTGGAGCCCCAGATAATGATGGAGCGCTGTTTTCCGTGCGCCGAGTAATACCATCTGACCGCGATGCTGAGCCAGACATATGCCAGGACAAGCTGGGCGGCAAAGACTGCCAGCATCGGCCATACCGGCGGCATCCGGCGATACAGGAAGACGATGACAACGAACATGAAAAGATCGGCAAAGAAGCACGACAGTGTCTGGGCATAGAAAAGATCCGTCTTTTCATGATATGCCATCTGGAATGCGTCGTACATCCTGCCGAATACATAATAGACAGGGATAAACAGCAGCACCATGTAGAAGTTGCCCTTGAAGTAGAACGGCTTGTACATCTGGTCGGCATACGCCCGGAACCAGGCCGCGCCAAAAGGAACTGTCATCAGAATCACATTGATCAGGGCACTGAACCGGATAATCAGGTTATGATGCGTCCTGATGATTGACTGCCGTGTTTTTTTCTGCTCGTTTTCTGTCATCTGGGTCCTTAAACATTAATATTATATCGGCATTGGCAGGATTATTGTGAAGCAAAATGAAAAATGCAGAGCCTGTGCCCTGCCGTCTTGGACAGCATCGAAGAAAAAACCGCAGTTTATTCCTGCAGTTTATATAAATCATACAGTGTATCCAGCAGTTTTTCGTCCGTAAACCTGCTCTGTTTCAGGCATTCCTGATACCCGGCTCTGTCAGGGTTCCGGTTCAGCCAGCCATGGATAATCTTCGCCCAGTCTGCCGGTGACACCTGCAGGGAAAGCTTCTGTACCAGATCCGTAAAGACAGCCGCACTGGTGACAATATCCGAGACCACACACGGCAGACCCATTGCCTGGGCCTCAATCAGTGCCAGTCCCAGGCCTTCGAACTTTGACGGCAGGAAAAACAGGTCTGCGGCCTGATAATAGTCTATGACACTGTCCCGGCTGCCGAACAGGCGGATGACATGGGAGAGTTTTTTCTCATCGATGCAGTTCTGCATTTTACTGTCCAGCGGTCCGCTGCCGATCCACCAGTACTCAATATTCCGGTCCAGTTTATACAGTTCGCTGATGACGTCAATCGCGAAAAACGGGTTTTTCTGGGCAGCAGTCCGGCCGACGGTCAGGATAATGCGCTTGTCCCCTGCCCCG
>JAFOIT010000169.1 GCA_017420585.1 Solobacterium sp. | reverse complement strand
TGCGGCGTACAGAGAATATGCGGGTTGCCGGGTATGCGGCATTGTTTGCCGGGCTCATCACGTTCATCCTGTGTTTTGCTGGACTGACTGCCTCGGCGGCAGCGTACCGGAAGAAGCAGCAGGAAGACGAAGCAGAACCGGAAGAGTAACTGTCAGCACCGCAGCAACAATCATATGAAACCGGAGCACATAAAGATCTTGCCGAAAATCATTATGGTTTACCTGGTTGGCCTGATCCTGGTAAGAGTATACGCAAGCATGTACCGGCTGATCTTCCGGCAGTATATCCGGATCACCGGCGGGATCCTGGCCATCGCCGGCCTGATGTATCTGGGCTTGCAGGCAGTAAACAGGCTTCCGGAAGGCCGAAGGAAGACCCTCACCCTGCTGTCTATCGGCGTTGTCCTGCTGGCCGGGGCAGCCCTGGCACTGGGCATACTGACGGAAACCGACAGGGAAACCGTAACAATACGGGAAGGACAGAAAAAGATCCGCCGGGAAAGCAGCTTCATCATGTTCTATGAAGTCACATATTATGACTATGGGAACCTGCTGTGGTACAGGGCATATCCGTGTATCCGGGAGAGCTATGACGACGGGGACCCGGAACAGTGGGTATATACCGATTACTATGATGAAGACGGAAAGCTTATCGAGAGAGTATATAAAGTAGAATAAAAAAAGGAAGATCATGAATCGAAGCCTCTTGCCATATGGTCCGTGTGCGGTCTGCAGACCGGCCGCGGATCATCAGCGGGGCTTTTTTATTATGCAAAGGAGATTGCTGTGAGCGGTAATGTTGTCAAAGTCCGGATACCCGATATACTCTGAAAGTATGATGAAGAAAACTACCGGAACATTTTTTGAACTGGGCGGCCGCAATACCATGGAAGTGCTGACAGCGGCCGGGCCGGACTACATTGTAATCGACCGGGAGCACGGCTGTTTCAGTGCGGAAGAAACGGCGGATTATATCCGGATTGCCGAGCTTGGCAATGTCCTGCCGTATGTCCGTATTCCTGCCGGCTCAAGAACCGAAGTGCTGCATATGCTGGACATCGGGGCCCGGGGGCTGATCGTACCGAATATCACGGCAGTGCAGCAGGTGCAGGAACTCGCGGAGTACGGAAAATTCCCGCCCGTCGGGAAGCGGGGCTATTGTCCCAACCGGACAACCGTCTACGGTGCCAAGGAATGGGGCCGGGATCCGCTGGCGTACATGGCGGAAAGCAACCGGAGGGTGAAACTGTATCCGCAGTGTGAAACCGCAGAGGCGCTTGAACAGATTGACGAGATCGCGGCAATTGACGGTGTGGATGGGATTTTCATCGGTCCGCTGGATCTTTCCATCGCCCTGGGCCTGCCGCTGCAGACGGACCATCCGGATGTGCAGGCGGCCATCGCCAGGATTCTCGCGGCCTGTCATAAAGCGGGAAAAGAGGCGCTGATCTTTGCCGGCAATACAGCTGACAGAGACCGGTATTTCGCCCAGGGCTTTGACAGCGTGGCGCTGGGTCTCGATGCGATGATCCTGATGGATGCCTATAAAAAACTGATGAAGCGATAATAAAGAGGTCGGCAGATCCGATGATGGAAAACTGGCCTTATAATGTTTGCCGCATAAAGGTTGCGAAGTTTCTCCAGCTCTCAGCGGCAAGGTCGCGAAGTATTCCGAAGCGGAAATCCTGTAATCAATATCCGGAAAACTGCCACGTACAGTTTTTCTTTTGGGTTGTGCAGCACATGCTAAAATGAAGCCGTGAGAAAAGAATGGCGCGTATTGATTATCTGGCTTCTGCTGTACAGCCTGCTGCTGGCGGTGGTTATTTTCCTGCCGCTCGGGGACGAGACCCTGATGATCAGGATTGTTTTCAACCTGACCGACATCATGATACTTGTCCTGCTCGGCATGATCATGGTGACCGACAGTGTCCGGCTGATCAACGGGGTGACAAACGAAGCGGCGGAAGCGGCCACACTGCAGGAACGGCAGGGTTTTGTCTTTGCGCACCTGGTCCGTTTCGCGGCCGGGGCTGTGATTTATCTTGCGGCATCCCTGCTGTTTACCGTACTGCACCTTCCCTGGTGGCCGGATCTGATTGTTTTCATGATCACGACGTCCGGCAGCGCGTTCAGCACATTTCACATTCGTCTGTAATCTGGAGGAGAACATCTATGGAAAACTATACACACGATATACCGACAAAGATCCTGTTCGGGAAAGGACAGATCGCGCATCTGCCGGAAATCCTGGCCGGTTACGGGAAGCGGGTGCTGTTATGCTACGGCGGCGGATCGATCAAAAAGACTGGACTGTATGATCAGATCATGGACCTGCTGAAGGATTTCACCATCGTGGAATGCGGCGGGATCGAACCCAATCCGCGGATTTCCTCTGTGGCCCGGGGTGCAAAGCTCTGCCGGGAGAACAATATTGATGTGGTTCTGGCGGCCGGCGGGGGCAGTGTGATTGACTGTGCCAAGGCCATTGCTGTCGGGACCTTCTATGAGGGCGACGATTTCTGGGAGATGGTATTGACAGCCCGGGAAGGGCGGAAGGCCCTGCCGCTGGTGGATATCCTGACGCTCAGTGCGACCGGCTCCGAATATGACGGCGGCGGGGTAATTTCCAACCCGGAAACCAATGAAAAATTCGGCGGCAGCTATACATATCCGGCAGTATCAATCTGTGATCCGACGTATACATTTACGGTTTCCCCATATCAGACCGCGGCCGGCTCGGCTGATATCATGAGCCATGTCATGGAGGGCTATTTCGCGGAAACCACCGACAGTTATCTTTCTGACGCGATTGCTGAGGCGCTGCTGAAGACGGTCATCAAATGCCTGCCGGTTGTCCTGAAGGAACCGGACAACTACGCGGCCAGGGCCAGCCTGATGAGCGCGTCCTCGATTGCCTGCTCGGGCATTCCGGAATACGGCAAGAAATTCAGCGGCTGGCCGTGCCATGCCCTGGAGCACGAACTCTCGGCCTGGTACGACATTACCCATGGGGCCGGCCTGGCGATCCTGACACCCCGCTGGATGCGCTACATCCTGGCAAAGGATCCGGAACGGGTGCGGCCGCAGCTGGTCCGGTTTGCCCGCAATGTGTGGGGACTTGACGGGGATGATGAAGACCGGCTGGCATTACAGGGCATTGAAGCCCTGGAACAGCTGTTTACCGAGTCCGGCCTGCCCATGACGCTGGGCGAACTGGGTATTACCGATGAGCATTTTGCCGAAATGGCAGTCCACGCGGACCGGAAGGGCCGGCTGAGCAATTCCTGGATCCCGCTTTCCCCGCAGGATTCCGAAGCGATTCTGCGGATGTGCCTGTAAACTGTTGGGAGAAATAATATGAAATATCAGAAACTGGGTAATACCGATATCGAAGTGTCGCAGGTATCCTTTGGGGCATGGGGCCTCGGGGCCGGCAACGTCTGGTCGGATATGGCGGTGGACGTGCAGATGGTGGAGAACCTGCTGGATGACGCATATGAGCTGGGCATCAACTACATTGATACGGTCCCGGTCTACGGCATCGGCCACAGTGAAACTGTAATGGGCCAGGCCCTGAAGGGCCGGCGGGACCGTTTTATCCTGCAGACCAAGTGCAGCCTGAACTGGCGC
>JAFOIT010000168.1 GCA_017420585.1 Solobacterium sp. | reverse complement strand
TGTTCCGCCATGGCCTGGGCAAGACTGCTGAACATGCTCGGCTATGAGGCAGAGGCAGCCATTACCATGCCGGTCAACAACGAAACAAAATATATCCTGGAACAGGCCGGGGCGGAAACGCCGGAAGAACTGATAGACGCGGCGGGCCTTTCGATCTTCCTGGTGGACCACAGCGAGTATGCCCAGGCGGCCGAAGGGATGGCAGAAGCACATATTGTCGGGATCCTGGACCACCATGGGGTCGGCAGTGTCAGCACCGGGCATCAGATTATGTATGACGCCAGGCCGATCGGTTCCACAGCGACAATCATCTGGCTGGACTATCTGAACTATGGCCTGGAAATTGACCGGCAGACCGCGTACCTGCTGCTGGGCGCAGTGCTTTCCGATACGAACAATCTCACCGGCACCACCACGACCGAGGCTGACCGCAGGGCTGTGCCGGCCCTGGCAGAACTGGCCGGGGTGGAAGATCCCGATGCCCTGTACGCAGTCCTGCATGCCGAAGCACTTTCCTATGACGGCATGGAAGATACGGAAATCCTGTTCTCCGACTACAAGGAATACACAGCCTATGGAATCAGCTTTGGCATCGGGCTGGTCAATGCCCTGGACGAAGAGATTGCGGCAGATCTTGCCGGGCGGATGAAAACAGTCCTGGCAGAATCCTTTGATACCCGGGACGTGGAGCTCATGTATGCGTCCGTAGGGATCCGGGAAAACGGCGAGAAGATCGATTATATCGTTCCGGCCAACGCGTATTCCGAACAGATTCTGAAGGATGCCTTCCCGGACTATGACGAATATAACGGAACAGCCTACATTTTCCGCACCGGGCTGGGGCGCAAGACAAAGTTCGTGCCCGGACTGACCGATTATCTCGGTACCTATCCGTACGATTAATTGTCATGACAGGAAGGCAGGATCTGCCTTCTTTTCATTTGACGTCAATCTTTGTCATTGCTTCAGGAGGGAATCTGTGACAATAATTCTTTTATAAACGAACACGATTGAAAAAGATTAATTCCCATACAGGGGAGGGGCAGATGGATATTCTGATTACGATTGCGATAGCCGCTGCCGGCGGGCTGCTGGCCAAAAAAATGAAAATACCGGCAGGGGCCATGACCGGGGCCATGATCTTTGTGGTTATCTTCGGGCTGCTGACCAACCGCAGCAGTTTCCCGGCGGAGTACAAGGTATATGTCCAGTTTTTCTCCGGGGCCCTGATCGGGGTGAAACTGCGGAAAGAAGACATCATCGGGCTCAAGACAATGGTCCTGCCGGGCGTGGTGCAGGTGCTGTCCATGCTTGCGCTGAACCTGATATTCGGCCTGCTGATGCACTACATGGGCGGGCTCGATATCCCGACGGCCTTCTTCAGCAGTGCCCCGGCCGGCATGCAGGACATGGCCCTGATTTCGGCAGACTACGGGGCAAATCCCCTGTATGTATCGATCATCCAGATGCTCAGGATCGTGTTCATTGTTTCCTTCATGCCGACGTTCTACAGGATGATTATCGCAAGAACCGGCAGGAACACTCCGCAGACGCAGTACCAGGCCGCGGCTGTGCCGGAAACGAGGCAGGAATCAGCCCTGCCCAAGCCGGTAAGGCTGCTGCTGACGATTGTTGTGGCGTGTGCCGGCGGGACCCTGTTCAGGTATCTGCAGATCAAATCCGGCGCCCTGATCGGCGCGATTGTGGCCACGGCAATCCTGTCCATCTTCACGAATCTGGCTTACTTCCCGATCTCGATCAAAACCGGTACGCAGATCTGTGCCGGTGCCTACGTCGGGGCGCAGCTGAAGCGGGAAACGCTGAGCCTGCTGCCCGGCCTGATCGGCCCGATCATGATCATGCTGGTGGGCATGTTCGTCTTCGTGTACGTATTCGGCCTGATCATGCAGAAGGTTTCGCATCTGGACCTGCTGACTTCCCTGCTGATTTCCACCCCGGGCGGCATGCAGGAAATGTCGCTGATGGCCCAGGAATTTGACTGCGATACACCGAAAGTGGTCGTCATGCACGTCTTAAGAATCATGATCGTCATATTCCTGTTCCCGACCATGATCGGGATGCTGGAACACGTGCTTCCGTAAAAGCAGAAAGAATTCGAAAACCGCCGTCTGATAAGCGGCGGTTTTTATCTGCCGGAAGGGTATGCGATTGACAGCAGTGGGCGAACGGTGTATTCTTACGGCAGATAAGAGAACATCGTTCTCTTATAAGTATTATGCCGAAGGACAAGACAGAGTCGCATGAGAAGATCATCAGCGCTGCCCGCCGGGAATTCCTTGCACGGGGTTTTGAAGACGCCTCCATGCGGCGGATCGCGGCCGATGCCGGCCTGACCGTCTCGGCGCTCTACAAGCATTTCCCGGGAAAGGAAGAGATGTTCGCGGCCCTGGTGCAGCCGGCAGTGGACGCGTTCATGGGCATGTATCACCGGGTTGAGAGGGAAGCGTTCTCGGAAGCCGGTTCTGTGGAAAAAGGGCATATCTGGAAAGACAAAAAGGAAACCCAGATGGTCATGGAATTCATCTATGATCACCTGGATGAGTTCGTGCTGATTGTGACGAAATCCCGCGGCACGGCCTATGAATCATTTGTCCATGAAATTGCCCGGAAGGAAGAAGAGACGACCCTGCGGTACATGGAACTGCTGCGGGCCAGGGGGATCCCGGTCAAAACGGTAAACCGGCAGGAGTTCCACCTGCTGGTAACCGCAAACATCAACGCGATCTTCGAAGCGGTCCGGCACGGCTTTACCAGGGAGGAAGCGATGCACTACGCGGAAACCCTGGAAAACTTCTGGTCAGAAGGCTGGAAACAACTGTTCGGATACTGAAATGCCTCGCCTTAACGGGAGGCATAAATAAACAAATAAAGTTAGATAAAACTAACCAAAAGGAGACAGGTTATGAACGGACCTACACTCATTGCCGGGCTGGTCGTTGTGATCATGCTCGTGCTGCTCATCAGGAGCACGCTGAAAGGAAAACAAGCGGGGAAATGCGGCTGCGGCTGCTCCGCCTGCGGCGGCATCCTTGTCTATGTCTTCTTCATGATGTGGCTGGTTGCCAAAGTGTTCGGAAACCGGCTTTCCCCGGCGGATAGCAGAAGCGGCATGATCATGGAACTGCCGCCGTACCACAAGGCCCACTGGAAGCACATCATCAAAGAGGCGTTCTACAAGGCCTATGATATTTTCTTCCGGGCCCTGCGGACCGTCATGCTGATCTCGCTGGTGTTCTGGATCTTCTCCTACACATCCACCGGGAATGTCGAGAACTCCCTGCTGTACAAGGTCGGCACCGCAATCGAACCGGTGACCAGGATCTTCGGCATGGGCTGGCGGACGTTTGCCGGCTTCCTGAGTTCGGCTTTCGCCAAGGAAGCGGTCCTGGGTGTGCTGAACGCCGTCTTTGCCGGCCAGAGCAACATCGCCGATGTAGCCTTCAACGCGAACAACGCCGCTGTGGACACCGCGGCCCTGGGTACAATCATGGCGGCTTCCATCTCGAAAGCGGAAGCCCTGGCCTTCATGTTTGCCTGCACCTTCAACATTCCCTGTGTCATGGCGCTTTCCACAACCTACAGGGAATCGCATTCCCTGACCTGGACCGCCAGGGTGGCATTCTTCTACGTCGGATGCGCGCTCCTGCTCTCCTGCATCGTCTACCATGTCAGCAGCCTGTTCCTGCTCTGAACAGGCCTGACGAAAACACAAAAAAAACGGCCCGCGGCAGTATCCTGCCCGGGCTTTTAAAATCACGATACTGTCTTCAGCCGGCGGGTTTTCATGAGCCTGATGATGATCATGAACACCAGGACCAGCATGACCGACAGATACAGTACGGCAAAGAAGTCACCGTCC
>JAFOIT010000167.1 GCA_017420585.1 Solobacterium sp. | reverse complement strand
GCAACCTGCCGATCGTTGATGACTTCAGGATCATCAGATAACTTCATATGAAATGCACAGCCCGGCTGTGCATTTTTTTTGCGTTGTTTTTCGTTGGAAATCGGCCGGCAATCAGTTTAAAATAATGCGGTAAGTGAGGAAGATATGACAGAAAAGCGCAAAGAACAGCAGAACCGCATGGGCACAATGGCGGTCCTGCCGCTGCTGATATCCATGGCTGTACCGATGATGATGTCCTTCTTCATCCAGGCCCTGTACAATATCGTGGATTCCATGTTCGTGGCCCGGATTTCCGAAAATGCCCTGGCAGCGGTGTCCCTGGCCTTCCCGATGCAGCAGATCATGGGCGCGATCGGCATCGGCACCGGGGTCGGTATCAGTGCCAGTATTCCCCGGGCAATTGCCCAGAAGCGGATTGACCACGCCGACCGGCTGGCCAATACCGGGATCTTCCTGTGTCTGTGCTACGCGGCCGTATTCATCCTGCTCGGGTTGACCTTCACCCGGCACTTCTATGAATTCCAGACCAATGTGGCGGAGATCGTGGAGGGCGGCACGCAGTATCTGTCCATCATCTGGATTGTCTGCATGGGTTCGTTCTTCGGTGTGCTGTTTGAGAAGATGCTTACTTCCAGCGGCTATGCGACGCTGGCGATGATCTCCCAGGCTTCCGGGGCCGTATTCAATATCATCTTCGACCCGCTGCTGATCTTCGGCATCGGCCCGTTCCCGCGGCTCGGCATTGCCGGGGCGGCACTGGCGACGGTCATGGGGCAGGTTTTTGCGGCGTGTCTGGCCGGATATTTCAACATGAAGAAAAATGAGTGGATCCGCTTCAGTCCGGGCATGGTCTTCCATCCCAGCATCACGGCGGTGAAGGAAATCTATACCATCGGGTTCCCCTCGATGATTACGATGGGCCTCTCTTCCATGAGTTCCTTCTTTATCAATCAGATCCTGCTGCAGTACAGCACCACGGCCACGGCGCTTTACGGCATCTGGCTCAAACTGCAGAATTTCTGCTATATGCCGGCTTTCGGCATGAACAACGGCATGGTGCCGATCCTGTCCTACAACAGCGGCACGAAGCGGTATGACCGGGTGTCCCAGACCATCCGCTATGCCCTGACGATCATCCTGAGCCTGATGGCCGTCCTGACCGCTGTCTTCGAACTGATGCCGGGAACGCTGCTGACCATGTTCAGTGCCTCGGAGGCGCTGCGGGCCATCGGCATGACGGCCCTGCGGTACTGTGTGCTGTCGCTGATGTTCGGCGGCACCTGCGTCATTCTCGGCTCGGCCATGCAGGCGCTGCGGCATGCCCGCTTTGCCCTGATGGTGAACGTGCTGCGCGGCTTTGTCCTGCCGGTGGCATCGTTCTTCCTGCTGTCGCACCTGTTCCATGACATCCTGCGGCTGTGGATTGCCGTGCCGTTTGCGGATATGACGGCGTGTCTCTGCGCGGTTGTGCTGTACCGCCGGATGAAACGGGATCTGCTCGCCGAGCGGTAAGCGGGCTGTACCCTGGACAGGGAAGAACACTTCCGTTGAAAGCGTTCAGCGGATGAGATAAAATATGGGAAACCGATGATCGGAACCAGTAACAGGATTCAGAAGGTGAGAAGAGAGAGCCGGCATGGTGAAAAGGCGGCACCGAGAAAGAACCTGCGAATGCATCCGGGAGGGCCTGCCCGATAATGTAGGGCGGGACGTGAGGCACGTTACGCCGTCAAGAAGCAAGAAAAGTGGAACCACGCAGAGGCGTCTTTTTATCAGGACGCCTTTTTTGAGGAAAGGAAGGAAAAACATATGATTCGAATTTACAACACAAAGACACTGCAGGTCGAAGAGTTCAAGCCGATCCACGAGGGCCATGTGGATATGTATGTCTGCGGTCCGACGGTTTATAACTTTGCCCATATCGGCAATGCCCGGCCGATGGTTGTCTTTGATGTACTGAAGCGTCTGTTTGAGGCGGAAGGCTATACGGTCAAGTATGTTTCCAACTTCACGGACGTCGATGACAAGATCATCAACAAGGCCATTGAGGAAGGCACAACCGAAAAGGAAATCACCGAGCGCTACATCGATGCCTATCAGGCCCTGCGCCGGCAGCTGAATACCGAACTGCCGGATATCACGCCGAAAGTCACCGAAACCATGGACGGCATCATCACCTTCGTCAAGCAGATGGTCGACAACGGCACTGCCTATGTAGTCAACGGCGATGTATACTTCAGCGTTGACTCCGTGCCGGGTTACGGTTCCCTGAGCCACCAGAAGCTGGACCAGCTGGAAGCGGGTGCCCGGGTTGAGGAGAATGACCAGAAGCGCAACCCGTATGACTTCGCGCTCTGGAAGAAGACGGACAAGGGCATTACCTGGGATTCCCCGTGGGGTCCGGGCCGGCCGGGCTGGCATACCGAATGCGTGGTCATGATCAATGAGAACATGGGCCCGATGATCGATATCCACGGCGGCGGCATGGACCTGCGCTTCCCGCATCATGAGAATGAAGCGGCCCAGTCCATGGCGGTCAACCACAACGGCCTGGCCAACTACTGGGTCCACAACGCGATGATCAACATCAACGGTGAGAAGATGTCCAAGTCGCTGGGCAATGTGCTGTGGGCCAAGGATGTCGTCGAGAAGCTCGGCATCAACACCACCCGCTGGCTGATGAGCTCCGTCCATTACCGCAAGGAACTCAACTTCAGCGAAGAGACCGTCGAGACAGCCAACAAGGAACTCAAGCGGGTTATGGATCCGCTGCGGCAGGCAGACATCAAGGCAGCCATGAACGGCGTTGCCTTCGGGCCGGAATTTGATGAGGAGGCCTGGCGGAATTTCCTGGACCAGATGGATGATGACATGAACACACCGAATGCCTATGCGGTCATCTTCGATGCCGTCAAGAAGCTCAACGGCGCCATGCGGCAGCGTGAGATCGACTATGCGGCCGTGGGCAGGATCCGCAACGCGGTGGAGAAAATGTTGAATCTGCTCGGCATTACAGTGGAAAAGATCACGGTAACGGATGAGGACCGTGAACTCTACGCCAAGTGGAACGCGGCCAAGGCCGAAAAGGACTTCGCGGCAGCGGACGAATACCGCCGGCTGCTGGCTGAAAAGGGCCTGGCATGATGAATGCCGATGCGTGTTCCGGCCGCACCCTGGCGTTTCTCGGGGATGCGGTCTGGTCACTGCTGGTGCGCAGATATCTGATTGAAAGCGGTCAGGGCAAAGGAGAAAGACTCCAGGCCCTGGCCGTCAGTTATGTCAGTGCCGCCGCCCAGGCAGAGTTCTACCGCCGGCTTCATGAAGAAGGCTTCTGGACCGAAGAAGAAGAGGGCTGGTACCGGCGGGGCCGCAACAGCACTGCCGGCTCGGTGCCGAAGAATACCCCGGTGCAGGTTTACCGCCAGGCCACCGGTTTTGAGGCAGTGATCGGGGCCCTCGACCTGGAACAGAAGCGGGACAGATTACTGACGGTATGGGATAAAGTCAGGACACTGAAGGAGGTCAGTTCATGACACAATTGATGTACGGGAGAAATGTCGCAAAGCAGCTGCTGACAGATCCGCGGAAGGTCCACAGGGTATACCTTGCCGGGACGGACCGGGAACTGGAAGCCATGTGCCGGAAGCACAATATCCGGGTGGAACATACTGACCGCAGGAGCCTGAACAAGCTGGCCGGTACAGACCGTCATCAGGGCGTTGTCGTGGAAATCGATCCGTATCAAACGGTCCCGGTGGCGGACCTGGTAAACGGCCGCAAAGGGGAATACGGTTTCATCATCCTGCTGGATGAACTGGAAGACCCGCACAATCTCGGGGCAATCCTCAGGACCGCGGATGCCGTCGGCGCCGACGGTGTAATCTTCAAGAAGACCAACGCGGTCGGGCTGACCCCGACGGTGGCCAAGGTTTCCGCCGGGGCCATCGATACGGTGAAGTGCGCGGCGGTCACCAACCTGACCCGGACGGTGCAGGATCTCAAGAAGCAGGGATACTGGATTGTCGGGGCGGACATGGACGGCCAGGATTACCGGACCGTGAAGTATGATTTCCATACGGTCCTGGTCATCGGCAATGAAGGCAAGGGCATCTCCAGACTGCTGCGTGAGGAATGCGACTATGTTGTCAGCCTGCCTATGAAAGGATCGATCGAATCCCTGAATGCGTCCGTCAGCGCGGGCATTCTGATGTATTCGATCATGAGCGCACGTTCTCCCGTTTGAAGGGAGAGCAGTTATGGAAAATCCTTATGAACTCATATACATGAGCCGGATGGGGGACGAATGGGCCCGGAAGGCTCTTTTTTCGGAATGCGACATTATCCTGAAGGGCATCGTGAACAGTGCCGTCCGGACCTTCCGGCCGCTGGAACCGTACCGGGAGGAAATCCTGCTGGAGGCCCGGCTGGCCATTCTGGAAGTGATGGAAAACTACCGGGAAGACCAGGCCTGCGGGTTCCGGACCTTCCTGACGGTTGTGCTGCAGCGGAAGGTCTACTCACTGATGCGGCGTTACAGCGCGCCCCGCCGGGTCCCGCTGTACAGCATGGTTCATCTGGACGACCAGATCGGGGAATCCGGGGAAGTATACGGGGCAGTGGCCCAGAATGATCCGATGAATGATCCGGTATACTATCTGAACTATACGCTGGCCCGTGACCGCCTGCGGGACTATGTCGGGCATATGAAGCCGGAAGACAGGAAGATCATGGACACGTGGCTCAGCGGCTGCAGTTACGAGGAAGCGGGCAGCCGGCTGAAGATGTCACCCCGCTCCTACGGCGGCAAGCTGCAGCGGATCCGCCGGGACATCCGCAACGCCGTCCACAATCGGACCACATGAAAAATGCCGCCGGTCAGGGCCGGCGGCATTACTGTGTTTACTTTTTCTTCTTTGCGGTTTCCGCTTCGATCATGGACAGGGCCCCGTAGAGGATCGAGTCGTCCCCCAGGGCGGCTTTTTTCAGTTCCACCGTATCCCGGATGGAAGGCATGCAGTATCTGTCCACTTCGCGGAGAATCTTTTCAAGGAAGATGTCACCGCAGGCTTCGATGACCCCGCCGCCGTAGATGATGACATCCGGGCTGAAGGTGTTGATCATATTGCCGGTCGCGACCGCCAGGTAGTGGCAGGACCTGTCAACGGCTTCCGTGGCTACCGGGTCATTCTGCAGCAGGGCCCGTTTCAGGACCTTGCTGCGGAAGGTGCCGTTTTCAAAGTGGTCGATCATCAGGGAAGCCCGGCCCCGGGCGATCTGCTGCTGCATGTAGGAAGTCATGCCGCGCTTGGCGGAATAGATTTCCAGGCAGCCGCGCTGGCCGCAGGAGCACAGCGGACCTTCCGGGTCCATGACCATGTGGCCGTACTCGGCTCCCTTGAATTTGTTGCCAGTGTAGAGCCGGTCATCAAGGATCAGGCCGCCGCCCATGCCGGTGCCGACAAAGAAACCGACCACGTTGTGATATCCCTTGGCAGCGCCGTAGTAATACTCACCCAGGACACCGACATTGACATCGTTGCCGATGTAGAACGGAATCCCGGTTGCCTTTTCGACTGCCGCACGGATGTCGTAGTTCTTCCAGGGCAGGTTCGGGGAGAACAGGACAATGCCCTTCGCCTGGTCGATGACGCCGGGGGCGCCGGCCGCAATGGCCCGGATCTCGTTCTTTTTGATGCCGGAAGCGGCGATGACTTCCTTGACGACCTTCAGGATGACCTGTTCGACATTTTCGGTTGATTCGCCGCCTTCCTTGGTCTTTTTCTTCAGCCGGTAAATAATTTTGCGGTTCTGGTCGAAGACAGCGCCGAGAACCTTCGTACCGCCGATGTCCAGACAGATATCATATTTTTTAGCCATGTTGTTTTCCTCTGCTTTGCTTGTATTTTAGAAGCCGGATTGACAGACCGTCAATGTTCAGATCTCGGCCAGCAGCTCTTTCACCAGGGCTGCCATGCGCTCCCGGTCACCTTCCAGCATGACGGTGACATTCTTCAGCGGCAGCTGGTCCGCATAGACATACAGGTCGCTGACTGTCTTGCCCATGCCCGGGCCGGAGCGGGTTTCAACGTTGACCCCGGCTTTTTTGCCTTTGAACAGTTCCGGATACTGCAGGTACATGACCGGGCAGGAATCGTGCATGAAGATCTGCCGGCCGTACCCGTTGCGCACAAACAGCGGGATGATGTAGGCATTGGCCCGCCGCAGCAGGTCACCGGCAGATGATACTTCGGCAATCTCCTCGATTTCCTGTTCGGAGAGGGACATCTGGTGGGTGACATCCAGGCCGAACATGGCAATCGGGACCCCGGACTTGAAGACACACTGGGCCGCGTGCGGGTCGGCGATAATGTTGAACTCGGCACACGGGGTGCGGTTGCCGCCGATGATGGCCCCGCCCATGATGGCCACTTCCTTCAGCAGGCCGGCCAGGTCCGGATAGGTGACGAAAGCAGTGGCGACATTGGTCAGCGGACCGATGGCCACGACGGTCAGTTCGTGCGGATAACGGCAGGCAGCCTCATACAGCTTGTCCCAGGCGGCCGCGGTTTCTTCCTTTGCCGGGGAAGGGGCCAGTTCGACACCGCCGAGCCCGTCTTCACCGTGCGCGTCCGGGGCGGTTGTCTGGGGGATGATCCAGGGCTTCTCAGCGCCCCTGTAAACCGGAATATCACTGCGCCCGGCCAGGGCCAGGATGTTCCGGACATTGCGGAAGGTATTGTTCAGGACCACGTTGCCGGCAACGGCGGAAGCGCCGACGAGTTCGATATCATTCAGCCTTGTGGCCAGCAGGAGCGCCATTGCGTCATCTATGCCGGCATCACTGTCAATCCATACGGGCCGTTTCATGCGTTTTCCTCCCCGCCGCCGAAACCGCGGCATGCTTCAATCAGCAGTGACACAAACTTTTCCCGGTCCAGCCCGAGCACTGCCCGGCAGTTGGGGGCATGCCCGGTTCTGCCGTTCCAGTCGCACATGGTCAGGCCGCGGGTATATTCCCCATCCAGCAGGACATCAACGTAGCAGTCCTTCATGGTGAATATCTCCGGATGGCTCAGGGCCAGCACAGCACAGGGGTCGTGCAGGGTAACGCCTTCCCAGCCCAGTTCTTTCAGTTTAATGGAAAAGAAATCCAGCCAGGCCGCAACGGTGTCCGCCACCCGGTTATGCAGGCCGCGCAGGGTCTGCCACTCCGCCGGATAAATCATGGCCTGCTCCGTCACGTCCAGACCGCACATCAATACGGGCACACCGGCATGGAACAGGATATACGCAGCTTCCGGATCATTGAGGATGTTGAATTCGGCAGCGCTGGTCCAGTTGCCGTTGCGCAGGCCGCCGCCCATGATGGATACCAGCCGGATTTTCGGCTTCAGTTCCGGATAGGCCAGCAGCAGGGCAGCCACGTTGGTCTGGGGCCCGGTGGCGACAATGATGACCGGGTCTTCACTTTCCCGCAGTACATCAGCCATCAGCGCGACGGCACTGCGGGAACTGTACGGATGCTCCGGGGCAGGCAGTTCGGCCCCGTCCAGGCCGGTTTCGCCATGGTAGTCACCGCCGGTCATCAGATCGGCAATCAGCGGTATTTCCCGGCCTTTTGCGACCTCAATGTCCAGATGCAGCAGCGCGGCGATTTTCCGGCAGTTTTCACTGACCTTGGCCAGGGTCTGGTTGCCGGCCACCGCCGTGATAGCCTTGATTTCAAAGCGCGGGTCAGACGCGGCCAGCACCCAGGCAATAGCATCGTCATGACCGGGATCCCCGTCCAGGATCAGCGGGATTTTCCTTTCGGTATTCATATTATTTTCCTCCTGTTGCGGTACGGTTTCTGCTTTCATTCTAACAAAAAAACACGCCGGGGTTAATCACCGCGGCAGGGCATCCGGTACAGGGCCGCGTGCAGTAAAGATTGACGCTGCGAATACAGTTATGCTATCCTAGGAGAGCACTTGAGGAGTTTTTTCATTATGGCAAAGGATAACAAAGTGACTCTGGTCTGCAGTGAATGCCTGTCCAGGAACTATGTGACCTCACATCGGAAAAACAGTGCGAAGCGTCTTGAACTTATGAAGTTCTGCCCGAAATGCGGACGGAAAACCCTTCATAAGGAAACGAAATAGGAGGTTCGACATGGATCGTACATTCAGCTGGAGCGGCATTCAGAAAGAAGCCAAGCGGGTCCGCTGGCCGAAGGGCAAGGACATCCGCCTTTCATCTGTAGAAGTCATTCTCTTTACGGCGTTTTTCGCCCTGTTTTTCATCGGCTGTGACTTTCTCGTCACATTCCTGCTGCGCATGATCGGCATTGGAGCATAAGTATGAGCGAAAATAAGACGAATGTGGTTCTCGACGAAGAGAACGAAAAGCGCTGGTATGTAGTCAATACATATTCCGGCCATGAGAACCGGGTTAAGGAAAACCTGGAGCGCCGTGTGGAAAGCATGGGCATCCAGGACTACCTTTTCCGGATCCTGGTGGCGGAAGAGCCGGAGATTGAAATCAAGAACGGCAAGAAGATCGAAAAGATGCGGAACATGTTTCCGGGTTATGTGTTTGTTGAAATGCGCATGACCGACGAAGCCTGGTACGTTGTCCGTAACACCCCGGGTGTTACCGGGTTTATCGGTTCCTCGGGCGGTGGCGCCAAGCCGTTCCCGGTATCACCGGATGAGATGGAATCCATCCTGCGGCGGATGGGCCAGTCCGACCAGCGGGTCGTTGTCGACTTCACGGTCGGCGACAGAGTCCGGATTCTCACCGGTCCGTTCAGCGGCATGGAAGGCCGGGTCAACGTCATGAACGACCAGACCCAGGTCGCCAACGTCATGACCATGCTGTTCGGCCGTGAAACACCGACGGACATCAGCTACAACGACCTGCAGAAAGTCACTGACTGAGCAGGACAGGAAAAAAACAAAGGCGGGCACTGACCCGCCTTTTGTATGCTTAGCTTGTTCTCCGGGCGCCTTCCACGATGTGGATCCATTTCCCGCTCAGCAGCCGCCGGATGCACCAGAAGGACTTGATGGCAAAATCGATCCGCAGGCAGAGCACGGCCGCCCATGGCGGTCCCTGCAGCACCAGGCCGACAAACGCGCCCAGCGGGATGGAGACAATCCACATGAAGAGGATATCGGCCATCATCAGGAACCTGGTGTCCCCGCCGCCCCGCAGCACGCCTTTCGTCATGACTGACTGGACGGCCTGGAAGAAGATGATCACGGCATAGGCTTTCATCAGCTGGTGGGTTATGACAATGGTTTCCGGGGTCAGGTTGTACATCCGGATGGTCAGCGGTCCGAGCAGCAGCAGGAAGACCGACGACACCGCGCCGAAGATCACGCTGAGGAGATAGAACGTTTCGCCCTGCCGCAGGGCCAGGTCGGCATGGCCTTCGCCGATCGTATGGCCGACGATGATGCCGGACGCGTTGGAAATGCCGGAGATGACGACAGTCATGAGCCGGTCGATGACCTGGCAGATGGCATTGGCTGCCACCACGGCCGCGCCCATATGGCCAAGGACAATGCTGACAATATTGCCGCCCAGGCCCAGCAGGGCATCACTGACCAGCACCGGGGCACCGATCCGGAAGTAATTCCGGTAGAATTCACCGCTCGGTGATTTCAGCAGATGGCGGAAGCGCAGGCGGAGCTTCTTCTCGATTTTCAGGGCAAAGATGAAGGTGGTCAGGAACTCGGCTGCCCGGGCAATCAGGGTGCCCAGCGCCGCCCCGGCAATCTCCATGCGGGGCATGCCGAATTTACCGAAGATGAAGGTATAGTTGCCGCCGATGTTGACGACAAAGGAAATGATCGAAACAATCAGGCCGAGTTTGGGATGGCCGACCGTGCGCATCAGGTTGGCCATGACCAGGCTGAGGCCGTGCATCGTGAAGATGAATACCGTGATGCGCAGATACCGCACCCCCTGCGCAATGACCGCGGCTTCGGAAGTATAGATGCGCATGATCCGGTCCGGGAACAGGTAGGTCAGGACCGCGAAGACCAGGGACATGCCCAGGGTCAGGCGCATGGCCATGGAAAAGGTCTGGCGGACCTTGTCCTTGTCACCGGCACCCCAGTACTGGGAAGCAAGCACACTGGCGCCGCCGATGATGCCCATGCAGAAAATCGTGAAGAAATTATAGAACTGATTGGCCAGGCTCGAGGCAGACAGCTGGATCTCGCCGAAGGAGCCCAGCATCATGGTGTCCAGCATGTTGACGCCCATGTTGATGGCCTGCTGCAGGGCTACCGGCAGCATATATGTCAGTACCCGGCGGTAGAAATGTCTGTCTCTGATCAGCTGAACGCGCATGGTGTGCCTCCTGTATGAGAAAGATTGTAACACCAATCAGCAGGAAGCAGGAAAAATCCGTTGACGGACGGAACAATGGCGGGTATATTAATAGGGCACACGATTTTTGTGTGCGTATCATGCGTGGGAGGATGTGCAACCATCCGCTGTACCACTGCATGTGGAAACTTATATAAGGAGGAAAACCACATGGCAAAGAGAGTTGCGAAAATCTGCAAGCTTCAGTTCCCGGCCGGCGGCGCAAAACCGGGTCCGGCACTGGCTTCTGCCGGCATCAACATGCCGCAGTTCTGCAATGAATTCAACGACAAGACAAGAGACCGCAAGGGTGATATCGTTCCGGTTATCATCACAGCGTATGAAGACAAGTCCTTTGAATTCGTCATCAAGACAACCCCGGCTGCTGTTCTGCTGAAGAAGGCTGCCGGCATCGACAAGGCATCCGGTACACCGAAGACCGTCAAGGCCGGCAAGATCACCGAAGCACAGCTGCGGGAAATTGCCGAATACAAGATGCCTGACCTGAATGCGAATGACGTTGAGGCAGCGATGCGGATCGTTGCCGGTACTGCCCGCAACATGGGCATTACCATTGAAGGATGGGAGGGCTGATCATGGCTGGAAAGAAATTCGCTGAAGCAGCAAAGCTGATCAACCGTGAGCAGCTGTATCCGTACACTGAAGCAATGGCCCTGGCCAAGAAGACCAATGTTGCCAAGTTCGACGCTTCCGTCGAAGCATGCTTCTTCCTGAATGTTGACCCGCGTCAGGCGGATCAGAACATCCGCGGTGCCATGGTTCTGCCGAACGGCACAGGTAAGTCCAGACGGGTTCTGGTCATTACCCAGGGTGCGAAGGAAGAGGAAGCCCGGAATGCCGGTGCTGACTTTGTCGGCGGCGCTGACATGATCGAAAAGATCCAGGGCGGCTGGCTCGACTTCGACATCATCGTTGCGACACCGGATATGATGGGCCAGCTGGGTAAGCTGGGCCGTCTCCTGGGCCCGAGAGGCCTGATGCCGAACCCGAAGACCGGCACCGTTACAATGAACGTTGCGCAGGCCATCGAGGAAATCAAGAAGGGTAAGATTGAATACCGTGTTGACAGAGACGGCAACGTCAATGTCCTGATCGGCAAGTGCTCCTTCACGGAAGAAGCGCTGGCAGAGAACTTCAAGGCTCTGTACGATCAGCTGGTCAGAGTCAAGCCTTCCACTGTCAAGGGCACATACATCAAGGGCATGACAATTGCCACAACCATGGGCCCGGGCATCAAGGTCACTGTTGAGCAGTAAGCAGAAAGAAAACTGAATCTCGATGAGATTCAGTTTTTTTATCCGGCTGCCGGGATCTCGCTGACCGGGGTTTCCAGGAAGGTGAAGATCACCTGCCAGTACAGTTCCCGCGCTTCGGTCGTGGCGTTGAAGATTTCGTGCTTCGAGCCGGGAATCTTCATGATGGCCGCGTTGCGGGCCCGCTGGGCCACCTGACGCTGGCCGCCCGGCAGTACCAGATGATCGTTCTCGGCCTGCAGGATCAGCAGCGGGATGCGGATGTCCCCGGCATAGGCGATGGCCTCCTGCATGGCTGCGTAGGCCGCCCTGGTCCAGCCGTAGGAACTGCCGGAAGTATGATATTTATCGCTGGCCAGCCGCTGGCTGAACTGATACATGTAACGCGGTTCGGAAGCGCAGCTGCTGTGCGCGAAGTCAGGCTTCGGATTGAACGGGCGGAAGCTGGGGGAAGGCTTGGCATTGAGGTTCGGGGCCGTGCTGATCATTGACAGGGCCTGCAGTTTCCAGTCGCTTGTCCGGAAATCCAGCTCCAGCATCGGTGAGGACAGGATGGCCTTGTCGAAGAACTTCGGATAGCGCTCCAGGAACAGGGTGGATATGCAGCCGCCCATGGAATGGCCGAAGAGGATATGTACATCCCCGCGGGTCAGGGGCTGGACGATCTGATACTGGACGGCAAACACATCATCCAGGTATTCATTGAATGAATTCACGTGGATCAGGTCGGGGTCACTGACCAGGCGCTGCGAACGGCCGAAGCCCCGCAGCTCCAGGAAAAAGACAGAGTAACCGGCCTGATAGAACAGGTGCATCACTTCGTGGTACTTGCCGAAGAACTCACCGAAACCGTGAACAAACGTGACCGTCTTGCCCCGTTCCGGATTCAGGGCGTAATAGTACTGCAGCCGGATACCGTCCAGACTGAGCGTGGTGCCGGAAACCACGTTCTGGTAAAGCCACGGAGTGACGCTGCCTTTCATCCGGGCGGCAAAGTCCTCTTCGCCGTAGAAAGCAATTTTCCATTTTTCGTTTGTCATATCAATTCACTCCGTTTCTGCAGGGATCTCTGCAATAATCATACTCCGGCCGGGTTCTGTCCCGGCAGGGATGCGGTCAAAGAACAGGGCCAGGCGGTTCTGCCGGCAGCGCTGCCGCAGTTCGGTCGTTATTTCCGCGCCCAGCGGCATCAGGCCGAACAGGTGATTCCTGACGGCAAAGGCTACCGGGTCCAGCAGCGGCTGGTCATACATCAGCACAGCCCTGGCGTCAGGATCAGCCGCCAGGACATCCGTGACGCTGACATAGCTTTCTGCCGCATAAAAAACACGGTTCTGCATGCCGTACCGGTGCACCATGGCGGCAGCTTTTTCTTCCATGCCGATATAGCCGATCAGCTGGTTCCGGAAGATAATCAGCAGGTTCAGTGTACCCGGGGCCAGGAAAGCCAACAGTTCCTCAAGGGAACAGATGGGCGGGGTTCCGTCCGGGTGGGCGTCATCGGCGATCTGCCAGTCTTTCATCTGGGCAACGGTATAGTCCTTGACATAGCCGCGCCCGATCGCCTTGTCAGTGAATATCTTTTCTTTCGGCAGGGCAAACAGAATGCCTTCGGCATCCTGCTGGACTTCGGCGACAATCCCGCCGGTTTTCTCAGCCAGTGCTGTCTGGGCATCCGCCCAGGGCAGCCGGTCCAGGCCCCTGATCAATTGCAGTGTCTTCATAACAAACATATTTTATAATGAATCCAGATGAAAAAAGGAGAAAAACATCATGCTTAAAAGAGTCAATGCCCAGGGCGGCCCGGTCAACCCGGACGCACCGTTCGCATCCGCAGTCATCGACGGCGATGTCATGTATGTCTCAGGCACCGGCGGCCGTGATCCCGAAACCCGCGAACTTCCCGACACTTTCCTCGGGCAGGCCGAACAGGTTCTGAAAAATCTCACCCGGGTGATTGTCAATGCCGGCGGTGATGTGGACAAGGTTGTCAAATGCACCTGCTTCATCACGGATATGAGCCAGTGGGGCGAATTCAACAAGCTCTTCCATCAGTATCTGCCGTGCCAGCCGGCCCGCAGCTGCATTGAAGTCAAAGCCCTGCCCGGCGGGATGGCCATCGAAATCGAAGCGATCGTCTCAATGAAATAATAAAAAGCTCCATGACCGGTCAGGCCATGGAGTTTTTTCTTATTTGTGTTGGAAATTGTATCTGCTGTATTCCGGCTGCGCACGGCTCTTTCCGATTCTGTCAAAATTCGGCATTGACAGGAGCATTGACTTGATTTAACATATCATCGTTATCAAATACCAGAGACAGTAACGGCGGAAGCTTAATCATGTTACCGAGGTAGAAAGTTTCAGTATAAACTTTTTTGCCTCTGCCGCCGGCAGAGGCTTTATATTCGGTAGGCGATAACAGTAGAAAGGTGAAGGTGAAGGAATGAATCAGACGGTATTGGAAAACAAGAAGAACGTCGTTGCCGAAATCGCCGGCAAGATGACTGATTCTGCATCTGCAGTAGTTGCAGAGTACCGTGGTCTGAGCGTTGCTGAAGTCACTGAACTGCGCAGACTGATGCGCGAGGAAGGCGTGGAGATGAAAGTCTACAAGAACACGCTGGCTGCCCGTGCTGCAGAAGCTGCAGGATTCGGTGAACTGAAGGACTATCTGACCGGCCCGAATGCACTTGTATTCGGTTCTGACGAGACCGCAGCAAGCCGTGTGCTGGCAAAGTATGCCAAGAAGCATGACGCTCTTGTTCTCAAGGGCGGCATTGTCGAAGGCAAGGTTGTCGGCGTCGATGTGATCAAGGAACTGAGCGCTCTGCCGAACAGAGAAGGAATGCTCAGCATGCTGCTGTCCGTACTGCAGGCTCCTGTTTCTCAGTTTGCCCGGGCCGTGAACGCGGTTGCCGAGGCCAGAGGAGAAGGTGCCCCTGTTGAAGCAAAAGAAGAAGTAAAAGAAGAAGCTGCTGAGGCAGCTGCCTGAGAAAGAGGAGGAATGAATCATGGCAAAGTTAACACAGGAAGAGATTCTTGCGTATCTCGATGAAGCTACAATCCTTGAACTGAATGAACTGGTCAAGGCTATCGAAGAAAAGTACGGCGTTTCCGCCGCTGCTCCGGTTGCAGTTGCTGCTGCTCCGGCTGAAGAAGCAAATGCTGCTCCGAGCACAGTTACTGTTGTTCTGACAAGCTTCGGTGATTCCAAGGTCGGCGTCATCAAGGTTGTTCGTGAAATCACAGGTCTGGGCCTGGTTGATGCCAAGAAGCTGGTCGACGGCATTCCGGCAGAAATCAAGAAGGATATCTCTGTTGATGAAGCAGACGGCATCAAGAAGAAGCTCATGGATGCCGGCGCTACTGTCGAATACAAGTAATCGCTGAAAACAAAAAACAAAGAAAAGCCGGCGGATTTTCCGTTCGGCTTTTCGGCCCTAAGAAAGGAGAGGCTGCATGGCGCAGAATCAGTATTTTGAAGACAACCGCAGCCTTCCTTCAAACCGGAAGGAACACTCTTTCCGGTTTTCGGGCGATATTTACACTTTCATTACGGATACCGGTGTTTTCAGCAAGGACGGCGTCGATTACGGCACCGAACTGCTGCTGAAATCGGCAGTCAGGCAGGAGCTCCATGGGAGGATCCTGGACCTTGGCTGCGGTTACGGGGTGGTCGGCATTGTGCTCAAGCGCACATTCCCTGACTGCACCGTGACGGCCGGTGACGTGAACCCGCGGGCGCTGGAACTGACAGCGGAAAACGCTGTCCGCAACAGGTGCCCGGTGGAAGTGGTGGAATCCAACGGTTTTGAGCACATCAGCGCGATGTTTGACGCTGTTGTGACCAATCCGCCAATACGGGTGGGGAAAAAGGTCCTCTATCCGCTTCTGGAGGCTGCACATGACCATCTGAATCCCGGAGGCATCTTCCTGGCTGTCATCCGCCGCCGGCAGGGCGCGGAGAGCGCAGCCGCAAGACTCAGGGAGATCTACGGAAACTGTGAAGTCATAGACCGGAGCAAGGGATACTGGATTCTCCGCTGTACCCGTACAAATTGACGAATTGACCATTTGATGATAAAATATTACGTTGCAAAAAAGCCGAAAAATTGAAAACAGGGTTAATACCCCTTTTCGGCGTTTCAGCGATGCAGGCGAAAGGATGGCGTACATGGAAAATAAACAGACATACCACGTTGTGCATTATGGCAACAAAGCTGTCCGGCGTGATTACTCCAAAGTCAGTGCCGGGCTGGACCTGCCGGATCTCGTCGAGATCCAGACAGCGTCCTTTGAGTGGTTTGTAAGGGAAGGCATCCGGGAGGTATTCAACGATATCTATCCCATTTACAACTACGCCGGAAACATCAAACTGAAGTTTCTGGACTATGAATTTGGAGAACCGAAATACTCCATCAGTGAGTGCAAGTACCGCGAGGCGAACTACAGCGCCCCGCTGAAAGCCAAGATGGAACTGGAGATACTGGATCAGGACACCGGTGAAGTCATGACCAAGTGGGAAGACGTCTTCCTCGGCGATTTCCCGCTGATGACCCCGACCGGGACATTCATTATCAACGGTGCAGAACGTGTCATTGTATCCCAGATCGTCAGATCGCCGGGTGCCTACTTTGATATTGTTTCCGAAGAACGGACCGGCCACGATACATATACATGCGAACTGATTCCGTCCCGGGGCACCTGGCTGGAATTCATGTCGGATGACAAGAAGGCCGCGCTCGGCCGGATCATGAACGTGTCGATTGACCGCCGCCGGAAGGTGCTCAGCACCATCCTGTTCAAGGCGATCGGCATGTCCCTGAACCTGGAACGGGGCGAGGATGCCTTTGACACCACCGGCATGCAGAAGTTCCTGAAGGCCCTGCAGTTTGAACTGTACCCGGATGTCATCGTTCCGGGTGAGGAACGGGAATTCCTGAACGACTATATGCTTCTGTACACCTCTGTCTTCGGCAACTACGAGGAAGTCCGCAACACCCTGGCTGCCGACAAGACAAAGACAACCAACGAAGCGCTGCTGAGTGTCTACGAGAACCAGCGGGCAGATGAAATCGCCACCATTGAAGGCGCCATGAACCTCATGGATGCCAAGTTCTTTGACTACCGCCGGTACGACCTGACCAAGGCCGGCCGCTACAAGGTGCTCAAGAAGCTCAATGTCCTCGACCGGATGGAAGGCCATGTCCTCAAGAATGACCTCATCGGGGCGGAAGGCAAGGTCATCTTCAAGAAGAACCGGATGATCGGCAAGACCGAGCGGAATGCGCTGAAGCCGGAACTGGCCAAGGGCATCAACTGCCGGGCCCTTCCGTATATCCATGCCTTCTCCCACCCGGTTACCGCCGAACTGGAGACAACATGGACGGGCGGCCTGACCGGCCGTATCCTGGCCACGGACCTGGAAGGCAAAAAGGTCAGCATGCGCAGAGGCACGGTCATCACCGCTGCCGATGTGAAGGCGATCGCTGCCGAATTCGACAAGGTGACGGTTTATGCCGGCATCATTGCCCAGGAAGTCAAGCTGACAAACGACAACGCCGCCGCGGTCATGAACTACGGCAGCCGGCTCTACACCATCGGCCGTGTCCTGGCCAACGGTGAAGACCTGGTTGACTGCACATATGATCCGGAAAGCGACAGCCGGATGACCCTGTCCACAGAGCAGGAAGAAAACGTGCAGGCGCATGTCATGGCCCAGGAAGAAGTCACCATGTGGCTGATCGGTGCCTGCGTGCAGCAGATCGATATCCTGACGGATGACGGTCATGCCGTCAAGCTGATCGGTGTGGACCCGCTCAACAGCAAGCACACCATCACCATGCCGGACATGTACGCGCTGTACAACTATGAACTGACGATGCTGGACGGTGTCGGCAGTGCTGATGATATCGATATGCTCGGCAACCGCCGCATCCGGACCGTCGGGGAACTGATTCAGAACCAGTTCCGGATCGGCCTGTCCCGGATGGAGCGGGTCGTCAAGGAACGGATGTCCATTGCGGACGCTTCCGGCCTGACCCCGAAGCAGCTGACCAATATCCGCCCGCTGACGGCAGCGATCAAGGAGTTCTTCTCCAGTTCCCAGCTGTCCCAGTTCATGGACCAGCAGAACCCGCTGGCGGAACTGTCCAACAAGCGCCGTATTTCCGCGCTTGGCCCGGGCGGTCTGACCAGGGAGCGGGCCGGCTTCGAAGTGCGTGACATTCACAACTCCCACTACGGCCGGATCTGCCCGATTGAAACACCGGAAGGTCCGAACATCGGTCTGATTTCCTATCTGACAATATATGCCAGAGTCAATGAATACGGATTTATCCAGACTCCGTACCGGAAGGTCACCGAAGACGGCGTGGTCACGGATGATGTCGTATACATGAGCGCGGATGAAGAAAACGACCATGTCATTGCCCAGGAAGTCAAGCTGACAAACGACAACGCCGCCGCGGTCATGAACTACGGCAGCCGGCTCTACACCATCGGCCGTGTCCTGGCCAACGGTG
>JAFOIT010000166.1 GCA_017420585.1 Solobacterium sp. | reverse complement strand
TGTACTATGAATCCGCATAAAAGAAAGGACGCATTTCCGAATCCTTTCACAAATTTGTTCCGTTAGTATTCCAGCGTCCGCAGCAACGCATCCGCCGGCACCGGGCTCAGGAACCCGTCCTTTACCCGTTCGGCATGCTCGCTCTTCGCGGCTTCGATCAGCTCCGGATGTTCATACAGATCAATGGCCGCCCCGCACAGCACCTTGCCGGCCAGGATCAACCCCTTGTGGCCGATTTCCGTCCGGCCGCAGGAAACGTTCTGCCAGCTGTGGCCCGGGCTTCTTGCGACAAAACAAGCGGTGTGGATCTGCGCCGTCGGCACGCACCAGCTGACATCACCAACATCGGTTGAGCCCTTGCTCTGCAGTTCGTTGTGCTCATACGGCACCAGGAAGTCATTGATGACCCTCGTGCCGTTTTCGGAATGCTCCCGCACGTAATCAACAGTTGCCGGTGAAGATGCCTCATTGACGCCCGGCAGGCTGTCGCTCTTCATCTCGATGGAAGCGTACAGATCCTTTGCGTAGGCCCATTCCTCTGCGGTATATTCCGGCAGCGGCACAGCCTTGAAGTTGTCGTACAGGACCTCCTCAAGGACTTTGTTCGGCACCGTATTCGAGCAGCCGTCAATGAATACCTTCGTCAGCTCCGTCTCGGTCATCATGGACGCCGCCACGGCGATCTTATCCAGCCGTTCCTGCAGTTTCAGCGCATTCTTCACCCAGGTGGAACGCACCATGTACAATACCCGGGCATGGGGCTGCACAACATTCGGTGACGGTCCCCCGGTATCTGTGATTGCATAATGAATCCGGTCATTGTCGGGGATATGTTCGCGCATGAACTCCACGCCCATGTTCATCAGCTGCACCGCATCCAGGGCTGAACGGCCCCGTTCCGGTGCCCCTGCCGCGTGGCTGGCAATCCCCTTAAACCAGTATTCGGTCTGAATGCAGGAATTGCAGGTCCCGCTGACAATCTCGTTCTCGGTGCCCGGATGCCAGGTCAGGCAGACATCCGTACCGCGGAACACCTGGTCCCGCGCAAAGAACGCCTTCGCGGCACCGCCTTCCTCCCCCGGACAACCGTAGAATATCACCGTGCCCTGGCCCGGATGGTCTTCCAGATAGCGCTTGATGCCGTACGCCGCCGCCAATGACCCGGCCCCCAGCATGTTGTGGCCGCAGCCATGCCCGCTGCCGTTCTTTACCAGCTCCTCACGGACTGCCGAGCCGCCCTTCTGCGACAGGCCCGACAAAGCATCGTATTCTGCCAGGATACCGATCACCGGATGCCCGCTGCCGAATGTACCGATAAAGGCTGTTTCAATATTGTCAAACGGGGCGGTCACGGCAAAGCCCAGGTCTTCCAGCACCTTTACATACAGGGCCGCAGACTGGTGTTCCTTGACCGAAAGCTCGGCATATTCCCATACCTGGTCCGAAACATCCGTAAAGATCTTCCGGTTCTCTTCGATATAGCCGGCATAGGTGTTTTTATCCATATTTACTGATCCTCCATTTCTTTTATTGTATTCGCTTTTCATCAGAAAAATATCCTGTCTTTTGCGTCTGCGCATGGTGCAGGCCATATAAAATCTTCTGTTTTTCTTCGCTTCAGAGCAAAAAATAATTTATGGCAAGTATATGAAACCTTATGAAAGAGCGCAAATTTAATAACGTATAATGAATAAGGAGGACTGTCCCTATGGCGAACCAATACACGCGAAAGGCCATTCAGGACGAATTCCTGGATCAGCTCAGCCATAAACCTCTTAACAAAATCACAGTATCTTCCATAGTCCAGAACTGCCGGATTAATCGGAATACTTTCTATTATTACTATCAGGACATCTATGACCTGCTCAGGGATATTCTGAACAGTGAACTTAAAAAAACCGTCGATTACTGCAGTGATTCCCCGGCCTGGGAAGACTGGTTTTTATATGCCATACAGGTTATACTTCAGAACCCGGAGGCCATCGGCAACCTTTATCATTCCAGCCAGCAGAACCTTCTTCACGACTATCTGTTTGAAAGCACCGGCATCATCATGCGGCAGTATATACTGTCAGTCGGGCAGGAGCTGAAGCCGCAGCCGGCTGATGTTGAACTGCTGACCCTGTTCTATCAGTGTGCCCTTACGGAACTGGTGGAACAATGGCTCGAAAACGGTATGACCGATGACGCGGAAAAAGTAATCCGGCATATCGGCCAGCTGATGAACGGCACCATACGGGAAGCCCTCATCCGCAGCGAGAATCTCCGCGGCTGAGCACAGCAGAAAGAAAACAGGCATCGCTTGTTCTGTCATCACATGAAAAATGACCCCTGCCGGGTCATTATTTTACGTTCGGATCGCCGTGATCCTTTCCGTACATGCAGTAATTCTTGATGTCACGAATATGAATATTCCACCAGCAGCACACATTGTCACTGTCTCTTCTGACACAGTCTTTGCAGTGGATGACCCGCTCCACATCCGGATCCGGCTGTCTGTTGATCAGTTCTTCGATTTCCTTTGCGGAGAAGCGGGCTGTGTCATAGCCGCCCTTTTCTCTTGCCAGAGCGGAAAGCTGTTCCTTCAGAAATGGGCTGTCAATCTGTCCTGTATGTCTCATTGTTTCTACCTGCCTTTGTATACATTTGTCATTGTATAACAAAACCGGGGGAAAAAACAGATAATGCATCCCTGACAGACAACAAGTTAAAACGGTTCTCTGAGAAGGATATCTTTTTCCGGCATCAGACCGAAACGGGACGCGTATGCCGCGGCAGCTTTTAATTGTACCGGATCTGCCACATCAGCCGGCCGATGCGCGTCACAGCCCAGGATCACCCGGCAGCCTTCTTCCGCGGCAATATGCCAGAAACTGTCATACGGATAGTTCCGGCCTTCCCGCAGGCCGAGCATGTTGATTTCAAGCGGGATATCCAGGTCTTTTGCCTGCCGGCATAAACGCCTCATTTCCTGCCGGTATATTTCTTCCGGCCCGGTGAAGCAGAACAGGTCCGGATGGGCTATATATGTGAACCGCCCGGTCTTCATGCCTGTGCTGAGTCTGTCCACATAAGCGGCCAGGGCTTCACGATCAGACTGCGGCCGGGAATTGTAGGTAATTTCCCGGCTGTCGGTATAATGCTGTGCCAGAAGCAGGTAATCCATTGGATACGGCGCCAGCATCTCCAGCATGTCATCAAACAGATCCGGGTAATATTCCGCCTCAAAGCCAAGGCGGATATCAATTTCATCTTTATACTCTTCCCGCAGGCACAGGATGCTCTGCACATAGTCATCCAGAAGACGCAGGGGCACCCGGAACCTGGATTCGTGTCCATCCGGAAAAGGCATCGGTATATGGTCAGAAAAGCCAAGTATTTTAACTCCTCTGGCTACAGCTGCCTGTACATATTCCCGGTCTGTCCCGGAGGCGTGCCCGCAGCGGGCAGTATGCGTATGATAACTGGCGATCATAATAATTCTCTCCTGACGGGTACAATTCTCCCGACTGTCATTTTATCAGTACTTCCGGCTCTCATGATATGCGGGAAGCCTGGAACACGCGCCAGGACCGGCTCTTCATTGACTGTTGCCGGAATCAGGCCTTTCGCGGTTTTACATGTCGTTTATCTATTTCCTGTCCCCGGACATCATAATAGCGGATCATGGCAGCGGCAGCGCGGCCCCAGAAATGCCGGATGAGATCATGAAACTCGGGCAGGGTCATCTGCCCGTTGGCCCCCAGCAGTTCATACTTCACATTGAAGAATAAATACCGCAGATTCAGGGCAGTAAAACCCCTGTCCAGATAGAACTG
>JAFOIT010000165.1 GCA_017420585.1 Solobacterium sp. | reverse complement strand
TACATGTTCTTCCCGGGCCCGCAGTTTGAAACCCCGGCGGAGATCCGGGCGGCCCGGGTGCTCGGCGCGGACGCGGTCGGCATGTCCACGGTGACGGAGGCCATTACGGCGGCCCACTGTCATCTGCCGGTGCTGTGCCTCTCGGTCATGACCAACATGGCTGCGGGGATTCTCGGCCGGCCGCTGACCACGGAAGAGGTCGATGAAGTGGGCAGGACCATCGCTGAGCGCTTCAGCGTCTATGTGACAAAAATCATCCGCAATATCTGAATCATGGACAGGGAATGACAGTCCGGCAGGAAGCGATTCCTGCTTTTTTAATGCCGATTTAATGTCAGAAACCGTACTTTAATCCCGATTTAACACGGTTCGGGGCAGAATGTGGGCATGGGAAAACAGTCAATGATGCAGAAAATGCGGATTTATATCCACGATCATATGAACTCTTTCCGGACGATCCTGCTGGGTTTCTGCCTGCTGATCCTGGGCGGGGCGGTGCTGCTGAGCATGCCGTTTGCGTCGGCCAGCGGGGAACCGGTGCCGTTTATCGACGCGCTGTTTACGTCCGTGTCGGCTTCCTGCGTGACCGGGCTGGTCGTCTATGACACAGCGGTGCAGTGGTCACTGGCCGGCCGGACCATCATCCTGATCCTGATCCAGATCGGCGGCCTGGGCGTGATTACCTTGGCGACCGTGACCTTGATCCTGACAGGGAGGCAGATCGGCATCATGCAGAGAACCGTCATGCAGGACGCGATCTCGGCCCCGCAGTTGGGCGGCATCCTGCGGCTGACGGTATTCTTCCTGAAAGGTACCCTGCTGATCGAGGGCCTCGGTGCGGCTTTGCTGACACCGGTGTTCGCCGAAAAGTACGGCCTTCTGAATGGCTTCGGGCATGCGGTATTCAATGCCGTTTCGGCTTTCTGCAATGCCGGTTTTGACCTGATGGGGGCAGAGCAGCCGTTCGCTTCCCTGACCGGCTGGGCCGGGGATGCGCGGGTCAACCTGGTCATCATGTTCCTGATTGTGACCGGCGGCCTCGGGTTTTTGACCTGGCAGGATCTGCTGCGGTGCCGCGGCCGGTTCAGCAAGCTGGCCCTGCAGACGAAAGTCATCCTGGCCACGACGGGGGTGCTGCTGCTGATCCCGTTCCTGTACTTCTATTTCCTGGAATTCAGAAATGCTCCGGAGAGTGAAAGACTGCTGCTGGCGATGTTTCAGACCGTTACCCCCCGTACTGCCGGCTTCAGCACAACCGATTATGCCGCGATGTCCGAAGGCGGTCTGCTGGTGACGATTGTGCTGATGCTGACAGGCGGGGCGCCGGGTTCGACAGCCGGCGGCATGAAGGTGACCACGGTGTATATCGTTGCCCTGTCTGTCGCGTCATTCCTCCGGCGCCGGGAAAATGTCAGCTGCTTCAGCCGGCGGATTGAAGAGGAAACCGTACGGGAAGCGATGTACATCATGGTGCTGTATCTGACGCTGCTGTTCCTGGGTTCGATCGCGGTGTCGGGGGCTGAGAAGATCCCGGTGCTGCCGGCGATGTTCGAATGTGCTTCGGCACTGGGGACGGTGGGTTTGACCACAGGCATCACCCCGGGGCTGTGCGCATTCTCAAAGATCATACTGATTCTGTTCATGTACGCGGGCCGGGTCGGCGGACTGACGCTGGCCTATGCGATGGCCCTGCCGGGCCGGCGGGAGAAGAGCCGGTTCCCGGTCGGCAAGGTTGCCGTAGGATAGGAGATTCATGAAAAACATACTGATTATCGGGGCCGGAAGGTTCGGCCGCTATACTGCCATGAAACTGCATGATCTCGGTCATCAGATCCTGGCTGTGGATAAGGATGAGGAACGGATCAACAAGATCCTGCCGTATGTGTCCAAAGCCCAGATCGGTGACAGCACGGACAGTGCTTATATGTCCACCTTGGGCATCAGGGACTTCGACCTGTGCATCGTGGCGATCGGGGATGACTTCCTGAGTTCCCTGGAAACCACCTTCCTGCTGGATGAACTGGGGGCCCGCAAGATCATTGCCCGGGCAACGACCGGGTCCCAGGAAAAGTTCCTGTTGCGCAACGGGGCCTCGGCAGTGGTGTTCCCGGAGCGGGAACTGGGCAGCTGGACAGCCATCCGCTACAGTTCGGACCAGATCTACAACTACATCGAAATGCCTGACGGCTACGCCATTGTAGAAACCGGTATTCCGGCATCCTGGGACGGGAAAAAGATCGGTGAACTGGATGTCCGGGGCCGGTACGGGGTGAATATCCTCGGGATCTGCCATGGCAGTATGGATATGAATGTTACATCCGAAACAGTCCTGCATGCGGATGAACACATGCTGGTGCTGGGACGGATCGAAGTGATACAGAAACAGTTTCTTACGGAACGGAAAGGATAGTATATGAAAGACATGATCATGGTACTTGGCCTGCTCGTCATCCTCGTACTGATCGTTGACCGGATGATCAGCCGGATGCCGGGAATGCTGTTCCCGGAGGAAACGGCAGACAACACAAAGCGGGTCATGGTGGATGATGTTCTGTTCCTGCAGAAGATCAGGAAGTACATCAAGCCGTCGGATTATACGGTGTTTACCGGGCACAGCGGTGAAGTGGTCCGGGAAATGAACCGCCGTCAGGCAGACATGGTGGTTGTTGACAGCGGGCTGGCCGATGAAGTGCGGGCAGACTTTCTCAACCACATGACAGCCTATTACTATGCTACAGCATTGGAAATCAACGGATATCCGGCCGCGGTCCTGCCCCTGGCCAGGCGTCCCCGCTCGGTGGAAATCTACTATAAAGATGATATGCAGCCGATGATTGAGGACCTGCTGAACAGCGGGATCATTACAAGAGCGTCCTGATACGGTACAATGAGCATAATGACTGAACTGGAAAACAGAAACGGGCCGGCGGTTATGGTATGTCTTTCCGGCTCACCCAGCTGTCAGCGGGTGATTCGGGCGGCAGCCCGCCTGGTGACTGCCGATACAGCCGTTGCCGTGGCCCTGTATGTGCGGCCGGCCGGACAGCAGGAAAGCACGGATTATCAGCTGCAGGACAATTTCCGCTTTGCCCGGCAGAATGGTTTTGATGTGCAGACTCTGACCAGCGCCGATATCCCGCTTTCCATTTCGGAATATGCCAAACGGCTGAAAATCACTGACCTGTTTGTCGGCAGCTCGGCGCCGCAGCATCTGTTCCAGCCCCGGCGTTCCATGGGTGAAAGACTGATGAACTACCTGCCGGAGACGGATATTCACATCATCCCCGACAGCCGGGCCTCCGATGCCGTCAGACTGCCGGAAGGCAAATCCCGGCCGGTCTGGAACATCCGGGACTTCCTGACGGTTGTGCTGATCATGACGGTGTCCACGCTGCTGTCGGTCTGGTTTGACCAGTCCCGCTTCAGCAACGCGAATATCATCACGATCTATCTGCTGGCCGTGCTGGTGGCGTCGCTGCTGACCTCACATCAGTTTTTCGGGATCCTGGCAGCGGTGCTGTATATCCTGCTGTTCAATTTCCTGTTTATCGATCCGCGCTTCACCCTGCTGGTATATGATCCGGAATACCTGGTGACGTATCTGGTCACGCTGGCAGCAGCCCTGATCTCCAGTTCGCTGGCGATCCGGATGAAGAACATTGCCCGGATCTCGGCAGAAAACGCCTATCAGGCCCGGGTCCTGCTGAGCACGACGGAACAGCTGGAACAGGCCGGTACTGCTGACGATATCATGCAGGTCTTATGCCTGCAGCTTAAACATCTGCTGAACCGGACGATCCGGTTCTACAGTCCGGATAATATTACCGGGCTGCCGGAGATTTACGCGGCGGATGATCAGGAGCCGGATCTCAGGCATCTGCAGAAGGAAAAGGATGCCGTGCAGTGGACGTTTGTGAACGATCATCACTCCGGGGCGTATACCTCGCATTTCCCGGATTATCTCAGCCGGTATTTCAGCCTGTATTCGGATGATCACAGCTACGGGGTCATCGGCGTGGAAATGAACGGCCGCAACTTTACGGATTTTGAAAGCACCATCCTGCAGTCCATCGTGCATGAGGGGATCATGGCCCTGGACAAGGAACGGATTGATCGGGAACGCAATGATGCCCGGGCTGCGGCTGAGAAAGAACGGCTGCGGGCCGGCCTGCTCCGGTCACTGTCCCACGACCTGCGTACACCCCTGACATCCATCAGCGGCAACGCGGCCAACCTTGCGGCCATGGCGGACGCCATGAGCCCGGAAGACCGGCAGCGCATCTATGAGGACATGGAGGAGGACGCGTCCTGGCTGAAGGACCAGATGGAAAATATCCTGGCGATGACCCGCCTCGGCAGTGACAGCGGCCTGAACCTGTCGGTGGAAAGCGCCGGGGATGTCATTGCGGAGAGCCTCCGCCATATCCATGCGCACCCGGACCACGAAATCCGGTATGAACCGCCGGCGGAGGACTGCCTGGCGAAGATGGACGCGAAACTGATCATGCAGGTGCTGATCAATCTCCTCGACAATGCCGTCAAGCACACCCCGGCGGGCACGGAAGTGACGGTTACGGCGCGGAAACAGGACGGCCGGGTGGAGATCCTGGTGGCGGATACCGGGCAGGGGATTCCGGACGCGGAAAAGGAAAATATCTTTGAGCTATTCTATACCGGGCGGCATACGCTGTCCGACAGCAGCCGCAGCATGGGGATCGGGCTGAACCTCTGCCGGGAGATCCTCAGGGCACACGGCGGTACAATTGAAGTGGCTGACAACCAGCCGCACGGCACGGTATTCACGCTCAGTCTGAAGGCATGGGAGGCAGAGGCATGAAAGACATCAAGATTCTGGTGGTGGAGGATGACAGGTCAATCGCCAACCTGATTTCAACCACACTGAAAATTCATGGCTATACATATGCCTGGGCAGCCACCGGCAATGAAGCCGTGGCAATGTGCGCGTCACTGCAGCCGGAGCTGATCCTGCTGGACCTGGGCCTGCCGGATATCGACGGGATCGAGGTGATCCGCACCATCCGTTCCTGGTCTACGGCGATGATCATCATCATCAGTGCCCGGGGTGAGGACAGCGACAAGATCGAAGCGCTGGACAACGGGGCAGATGATTATCTGACCAAGCCGTTTTCCATTGATGAACTCCTGGCGCGCATCCGGGCAGCCGCCCGCCGGCTGGAATTCCAGGCGAAGCGGGAAACGGAAAATGCCGTGTTTGTCAACGGCCAGCTGGTCATTGACAAAGGCTCCAACCTGGTCAGCGTGGCCGGTGAGGAAATCCACCTGACCCCGATTGAGTACAAACTGCTGTGCCTGCTGGCTGACAACGTGGGCAAAGTGCTGACGCATTCGTTTATCATCAGCCGCATCTGGGGCACCGGGATGGAAACGGACATCGGTTCCCTGCGGGTCTATATGAATTCCCTGCGCAAGAAGATCAGTCACAAGGAAGCCGGGGAGGAACTCATCCGCACGCATATCGGCATCGGTTACCAGATGATCCGGAAAGAGGGCAGTGAAGATGAATAACTTCAATGATTCCCGTATAATGGAATCAGAAAGTTGAGGGTAAAACCATGACAAGAATCCAAGTCGGCGAAACAATGCCGAATTTCGCCTTTGACACCGGTTATTCCGCCGGCAAGCACCTGAGTGACTACCTGACAGGCAAGACAGTTGTCTGGGTCCTGCGCTACATCGGCTGCCCGACCTGCAGCTACACTGCCTGGCTCATCAACAACCGCTATGATGAATTCCTGGCCAAGGATGCCAAGGTCCTGATGGTCATGCAGTCGGATCCGCAGCACATCCAGGACTACCTGGGCGAGCGGAATATCGACCTGAAGTTCGATATCGTTGCCGATACAGGCATGGAATTCTACAAGACCCTGGATATCAAGCCGGCCGCAGATATGGACGGCCTGCGTGGCGCCCGGGATCCGGAAGAGTCCAAGAAGCTGTTCGCGGCCATCAAGGAAGCCGGGTTCACACACGGTGACTACGAAGGCGACGAACTGCAGCTGCCGGCCCTGTTCATCCTGGATGACAAGGGTGTGGTCACATACGCGCATTATGCCAAGGATGGCGGCGACATGCCGTCCGTGGACGATGTGCTGGCCATGCTGTAAGAAAAGCTGGATTCACAAAGAAAACACCCTGCCGCGGCAGGGTGTTTTTGTGTTATGGGCGTTTTGAACAAGCAGGTCAGTTCACGTCGATCATGCCGGCTTCATCAAGCGCCTGCTGGTACATGATGTCGTAGATGGCGTTGTCGTTCACGAAGGTCAGGATCTGGTTCATGACATTGATCAGGTCTTCTTCACCTTTTCTGGCAGCCACGACAGTACCTTCATAGGCGCCGTATACGGAAAGGTCAAATTCCACATAGGACTTGGCCAGTTCCCCGCCGGACTGGTCGGCATACTGCAGGGCAACGGAGCAGGAAGTGGCGAGGGCGTCAACCTTGCCGGACGCCAGGTTCAGCACGGCCTGGTCAAAGCCGCTGACGAGTTCCATCTGAGCCCCGACCGGGATCAGCTGGTCTTCCACGTACATCTGCTGCAGGGAAGTGGCCTGGGCAGCGACAACCTTGCCGGCGAAGTCTTCGAAGGTCTTGTAATCTTCAACCTTGTCGGCTGGTACGAGCAGGCTGTGGCAGGATGCCCCGCTGGTGCTGGAATGATAGCCGATGGAGAGCTGGAAGTTCTCGTCCCTGTCTTTCTTCCAGCCGAAGCCGGCCATGGCCAGATCGGTCTTCCCGGTATCCACAGAGGTCAGCACGGCATTGAAGTCCATCTGTTCGATCCGCAGCTCAACCCCGAGGATATCGGCGATGTACTTGGCCAGATACAGCTCGGAGCCGGTCAGGGTCTGGCCGTCTTCGTATACCCATTCATAGGGCGGGTTGTCCGGCGCAGTCGCGACGATGATCACACCGTCATCCAGGATTTTCTTCAATACACCGGTCGGATTCTCAATGGTAATTTCAGGTTTCGGAATACTGCTTGTATCGTACTCAAACGCGCTGATCGGTACGATTTTCTCTTCCGGTTCCGGGGTGCTGTCAGCGGGTGAGCCTGAAGAACATGCGGCTGCGGAGATGGTCATTACGGCAGCGAGGGCGAATTTAGCGATATTGGTGTGTTTCATCTTTTTCTCCTTTCCCAGATCTGTTCTCTGTGCATCGATGATTTGAACCATTTCATCAGATCGTCGTCGGTCCATACAGCCACCCCCTTTCTAAACAAAAATGCCGTCCCATCCAGGGACGACATTGAAATCGCGGTACCACCTTGGTTGCCTGCAGTACAGGCCGCTCTGCCGTTAACGCCGGAATACGGGCTTCCATACTGAATTTCCGGAGGTCTTCTCACAGATGCGCTTCCCGTTGACAGTTCCCGCCGGACTTCCACTCTGTTCCGGCTCGCTGATGGCCTCAGCCGCAGGTACTCTTCTGATCTTTGAAGTTAGCACAACTATATCCTGACAGATTTTCATCCGTCAAGAAACTTTTTACACAAACAATGAAAATGTTACAGAACGATTTTCTTTGTATCATTTCCTGATTTTTCGTGGGATACGTGCACGGTGACAGTGGCCCCGGCATCAGCCTTGACAACCCAGGAAACCTTCCGCTTCATCGCCGCTTCCTTCCGGTTGGTGACCAGCCCGTAACTGACTTTGGTCTGGGCCCGGGAGAAGCCGGAGAGGTCGCCGATCTCTTCCTTTTCCCTGCCGATGACGAAGCCCTTCACCCCGCTGATTTCCACAGTGACGGGCTTGTTCACGGCAGCCCGGGCAGCCTGGTCGGTGATATTTGTCGGCAGGAAGCCGCGGTTGCCGACGACAGCCGTGATCTTGTATACACCGGCGGTGACTTCTTCCTTCTGCAGGGAGACAACTTCCACATGGGGCATGCACCGGGCAAAGCGGATCATGTAGCGGGCAATGCCCTCGCACAGTTCGCACAGCATGTGTCCCGGCGGGTTCTGCTGGGTGAACTTGTAGTTGTAGCCGCCGATCTCCACCTTGCCGAAGTGCGGATGGTCAAATTCATGCCATGGGACATAAGCGTCCGGGGCATTTTCCTTAACCCAGTTCCGGTAGGCGTTGTACCGGCGGATCTTCGTGTCCAGGTCACCGGAGATCCGGGCAGTCATATCCTCCGGCATGCCGACCCGGTTTGCCAGGTCCCACAGTTCAACCGTGTAGGCAGCGATGCCGAGGTTTTCATAGGCCCAGTCATCGAGGGCGCCCGAAGAGTAGTTGACCTGGTCGGCCAGGAAGGTATCAAAGATATTCACGCAGGGGTAGCCGGTTTCCTCGGTGCCCATCTGGCCGATGGCCCGGAAGGCCTTCATGTCCGCCGGCAGGCCCTGGGCTTCCGGCAGGGTTCCCGGCGGGAACAGGATCATGCCGGCGGTTGTATGCATGGCACTGATGCCGCCGATGTTGGGGTGCGAAACGATGAAGTCATGCACGGCCCGGATTTCCGGGAAGGAGAGCGGGAAATCCCCGGCGCCGATCTCACGGGGATCAGGGAACCAGCCGTAGGGGAAGTTGCGGTTGAAGTTCATGCTCCACTTCATCTTCTTCTCCTTCAGGTTCTCGTCACCG
>JAFOIT010000164.1 GCA_017420585.1 Solobacterium sp. | reverse complement strand
TCAATCAGGGCCCGGATGAACTTCACATCATCCACCGGTTCCCCGTCGTAACGGCCGCACCAGAGGGATACATTCCGGATCCCGCCGGGTTTCTGCTGGTGAATGCCGGCCTGCGGGAAAACGGCGATAAACTTCCGTTCTTCCGCCACAATGGACATGTCACTGAGCCCGAAGAAGGTTTCCGCACTGCCCCCGCGTCCGGGCATGACGAGCACCAGCGGCCATTTTTCATCAGCGGTGCAGGCGGCCGGCACGTACTCGTACCAGAGCCGGGTCATGCCGTCCACATCCATGGTCTTCTTTACGGCCCCGCAGGCTTCCGGGTCACGGCGGTACCGGAGCTGCTTGCCGCCCTGGCCGCGGTGCCGGCAGAAACTGCTGATATATGTCCAGGCTGTTTCCAGATGATCCTGTCTGTATTCAGAAACGGTCAGCCGCACCTGGGCTGCGTGTTCCTCGTTGATCTCACTGCGCCGGCGGACCGGGTTCTGAACCCAGATATAATCACTGCCCTGTCCGTAAAAACTGTCCTCTGTTGTATGGTTGCGCTGCCGCCAGTACTGCAGGATCTTTTCCGCTTTCCCGGTCAGTTCCTTGGCCTGCATCCATACCGGCATCTGGCCGGTCATTTCCGTGTCCATCTCGGCAAATTCCGGGCTGCCGAAGGTCATGATGCCGCTCCAGTCCAGGCAGCGGGAAGCAGCCGCATGCACAGCCGCAGCCGCGTCCCCGAAGCCCGCCAGATAGATGTTGTCCGGCAGGACCACATAGTATTCCCGGGCCTGGGCTTTGGCATACAGGGCATTCAGGTACGCCGCATCAGCTGTACTCCAGCCCGCCGGCGCACAGGCCAGCAGCAGGAACAACTGCATCGTATCCGCAAAGGCGAACAGCCGCATTGATTCGGCGTAAGCTGCCGGGTCTTCCCCGGCCGGCAGGGCCGCAACCAGGCAGGGTTTTGTATACTCCAGGTTCTCCGGAATATATGTCAGAAACGGCCGTTCTTCACCGTTGACAGTTACATGATCCTGAAACAAGCCGCTGACCAGCACCTGCTGCGGATGTGAAAGATCCACCGGGAAATCGGCCATATTCCCGGGAAATTCTCTGATTTCCATATACAAGTCTCCTTTGTTCTATAATTATATCTGTTCAGGCAATGTTCCATAAAGTGCATAAAAAAACAAAGCTGTTTGCTGGACACTGTATTTAACTGGTCTATAATACCGTTAAATACGTCTGAAGGGAGGAGGCTGCCATGTCAGGTAATTTTTCTTTTTTTGACCGGCTGTTCGGGCTGGATCTGATCAACGCAGAAGATAATGACAGTATACAGGACATGTACCGGCAGCTGATCACCATCGCCTGGCCGGCCGCGCTTGAAGGCCTCCTGCTGTCCCTGATGAACTCGTTTGACACCATGATGGTCGGCCGTCTCGGTCCGGCTGCGATAGCTTCGGTCGGTCTCTGCTCGCAGCCCCGCATGATCCTGCTGCTGGTGGCCCAGGCCCTGTGCACCGGGACCACGGCGGTTGTTGCCAGACGCAAGGGTGAAGAACGGCAGGACGCTGCTGTTTCCTGTCTGAAGCAGTCACTGGCCATCATTACGCTGATCGGCATCATCATTACCCTCTGCGGTGTGTTCGGGGCGAACTGGCTGGTCCGCCTGGCCGGGGCCAATGCCGAAACAGAAGCGAATGCCGCGCTGTATTTCCGCATTATATCTATGGCCTTCCTGTTCAACTGCTGGTCATTGTGCATCTGTGCCGGCCAGCGGGGCATCGGCCAGACCAGGGTCACCATGGTCGTGAATATGACCGCCAATATTGTCAATGTCTTCCTGAACTACTGCCTGATCCAGGGTCACTTCGGCTTCCCGGCGCTGGGCGTCAGGGGCGCGGCGATCGCGACCGCGATCGGCACAACCGTATCGTTCCTGATGGCGGTGCGGGCGGTTCTGAAGAAGGGTTATCTCTGCCTGCGGCCTTTCGGCGGATTTGCCTTTGACCGGCAGACAGTCGAATCCCTGTTCCATGTCGGCGGCGGCACAATTGCCGAATCCGTCTTCATGCGGGTTGGCTTCCTGATCAACGGACGGCTGATTGCCGGGGTCGGCACGGCAGCCTATGCCAGCAACCAGATTGTCATGCAGGTGACCGGCCTTGCCTTTACAATGGGTGACGGCACTGCCAGCGCCTGTACTTCCTTGGTCGGCCAGTCACTAGGTGCCGGCAAGAAGGAAAAAGCCAAGCTGTATGTCAAGGTTGTCCAGCGCATCTCCGCGGTCATTTCCCTGGCCATCATCCTGTTTACATTCTTCGGCCGGAACTTCCTGCCGGCCCTGTTCACGGATGATGTGCAGATCCGGGCCATGGTCACGCTGTGCTTCCTGGTCCTGCTGATCGGCATCTTCCCGCAGAACCTGCGTGTCATCCTGTCCGGCTGCCTGCGCGGGGCCGGCGATGTCCGCTTCGTCGCCATCGTCTCCCTGATCAGCGTACTGATCCTCAGGCCGCTGGCCACCTGGTTCTTCTGCTACCCGCTCAACGCGATGTTCCCGCACATGAACTTCGGCTTCACCGGGCCATGGCTTTCCTTTGTCATAGACGCGTTTGTGCGGGCCGGCATGCTTATCGTGCGGGTCAATAAGGGCAGCTGGGTCAATATCCGGCTGTAAAGAAATATATTTATAAAACTGGTAAATACACATGGCTGAACATCTGTAATTATCAGTTTTTTTTCTGCCTGTACATATTTCTGCTGTCAGGAATGTCTATATTTAACATACCGATGAAGATCGGAAACCTGCCGTCATAAAACAAACTTATACCGCATGTTTCATCCTTGATGTATGAAAGGAAGTAAACAGATGAGATTTTTACAGTTAGTGTTTTGGATTCTGCTTCTGCCCTTTATTGCCATACGTTACCTGTTTGTAATATTCGCAGCCATGCTTCTTTTCCTGCTTTCCGCAGTGTAAGG
>JAFOIT010000163.1 GCA_017420585.1 Solobacterium sp. | reverse complement strand
GAATGCCGCGATCATCTCCCTAGTCCCGGGAATCCGCAGGATTTCACCCAAACGCAGCGGAGTTCCCTTCGCGGTTTCAGCCGTGCCGTCCCGCTTCCAGAGCCCCAGGCTGGCAAACAGCACTGCGGCCAGCAGGCCCTGAAGAATACAGACGTACCGGTAACCCATGTGCCAGTCTGACTGATGGTGCAGCAGCGCAAAACTCATGATATACGGGCCGATTGACGCTCCCAGGCCCCACATGCAGTGCAGCCAGCTCATGTGCCGGCTTGCGTAGTGCAGGGCCACATAGTTGTTCAGGGCGGCGTCAATTGATCCGGCGCCCAGGCCGTAGGGAACGGCAAACAGGCACAAGGATACAAATGAACGGCTGACGGAGAAGCCGAACAGGGCAAACGCTGTCATGGCCGTGGAACAGGCCGTTACCAGCCCGGTACCGAAGCGCCGGTTCAGCCGGTCGCTGTTCATCGCCGAAGTCATCGTCCCGAGCGATATAATCATGAAAACGATGCCCGACCAGGACATCGGCACATGCATCTGCGGATGGATGACCGGCCATACCGAGCCCAGCAGCGCGTCCGGCAGACCGAGACTGATAAACGCAAGATAGATAACAGCGAGCAGAATACTGAACATTTTTTGCCTCAGACAATGGTTTTATTATAAGCGAAAATACGGCCTCATGCCGTATTTCGCATTCATTTCAGTTTTTGATATTCCGCTTCCGGTACAGGGCCATACCAGTCTGCCCCGGTATTGACCCCCTCGATTTCAATGGCCAGATGGGAGAACCAGGAGTCTTTGGCAGCCCCGTGCCAGTGCTTTACGCCCGGCGGGATATGCACCACCGTTCCCGGCGTCATTTCCACCGCTTCTTCTCCCCAGGCCTGGTACCAGCCGCGGCCGCCTGTACAGATCAGCATCTGGCCGCCGCCCTGTTCCGCCCGGTGCACATGCCAGTGGTTCCGGCAGCCTGGTTCAAAGGTGAGGTTGGACATGTGAATCTGTTCATCGGACACCGGTGATATATACACAATCCCGGTAAAATACCGGTCAAATTCCGGATGATGCTCTCCGATGGGAAAGATCATTGTTTTCCCGTATTCTTCGCGGTTCACTTCCGGATAAACTCCCTGTCCTGTTCCGGTATCCCGTCGTCCGATACAAAGCGCTCCACTTCCATATGCAGGTCATACTTCTCCCGCAGGGCCGCGATCACTGCCATCATCTCCGAGGCGTGGTGGCGGTCAATGGCTTCCTGGTTCTCCCAGCTGTCAATCAGCAGGACGATTTTCGCGTCTTCCAGCGGCAGGTAGTATTCATAACGCAGATTGCCGGGAACCCTGCGGATTTTATCCACCGTTCCGCTTTCGGTCATCTCCGCCGCAAACCGGCGGGCATTGTCCCCGGTGCCATGGTACCGAATATTGACTGTAATACTCATAAACTGCTGCCCTCCTCTTCCGCATCATAACAGATTTCCCGCGGTTTCCGCCCGGCAGATTGAAAACACACGGGTATTTACGTACCCATGTGTTTCTTTTTTTCAATCCCTTGTCTTACCGGTACAGCCGGATCAGTGGCAGTAATCGAAGAACGCGATGATGCCCTGTTCCACCTCGTCACGGATGTCATCGTAGTTATGAATCTCATGACGGTAGCCGGTGTACAGTTCGGTTGTGACTTCGTGGCCGGTGTCAATCAGCCAGTTTGCGGTCTGGTACACACCGGTGCCGTACTGGCCGACGGGGTCCTGGTCACCGGCAATATTGTAGACCGGCAGGTCTGCCGGAACCTTCTTCGCCCATTCTTCCCCGGTGATGTCCTCCATCATCTGCAGGAAATACAGCCAGGCCCGGTTGCTGGTCGGCTTTGTAAAGGCATCGAACGGGTCTTCCGCATGGTCCTTCTGCACCCACGGGTCATCACAGATCCACTCATTGCCGAGCTTGACGCCTTCCTCGCAGCGGGCAAAGATCCAGCCCATGAACTGCGCACCAAGGGTCGGATCGGCTTCCTCTCCTTTGCCTTCATCGACAAGTTTCTTCACCGTGGCGATATTGGCTTCCAGATTCGGCCAGACACCTGTCGTGCCGCAGATCACCGCGCCGTCCAGGTCAGCACCGTAGCGGGCCATATACTGTCTGGTAATGAAGGAACCCATGCTGTGACCGAACATGAAGTACGGCAGGTCCGGATATTTTTCACAGACCAGGTCATGGAGTTTCTTCTCATCTTCGACCATGGTTGTGAAGCCCTTGCCGCCCCAGTCGCCCCACTTGTCGTTTTCCACCGCGGTCTTGCCGTGACCGACATGGTCATCGGCAGCCACGATATAGCCGGCCTCCATGAAACTGGTGATCATGTGCAGATACCGCCGGGAATGCTCGCCGAAGCCGTGAATCAGCTGAATGATGCCTTCCGGTTCACAGGCCGGGACATAGATCCAGCCATAAACCTGGTCACGCTCGTTGAATGATGTAAACTTCACTTCATGCAGCATATCAAATTATCCTTTCCGGAGCAGATGCTCCCATTCTTCCTGATTTGATCATAACAGGAAAACGGCGTCCGTTGTGAACGCCGCTGTCATTTTTCTCCCTGTCCGTCCAGAATCCTTGTAACCCGGACAAAATACCGTCTGTTCCGCATGATGTTCCGGGCTCTTTCAACCAGTTTTTCATTCCTGGTAATGCCGAAGACCGTGGAGCCGCTGCCGGACATCAGGACACCGTCAAAGCCCATATCTGTCAGTTCTTCCTTGATCTGCCGGATCTCCGGGACCAGCTTCAGGCTGATTTCCTCCAGGGTGTTGCCCAGGGCGGCAATCACGCCGTCATAGTCCCCGCTGATCAGGGCCGTGCGCATCTTTTCACAGTCGGGATGCACAGCTGCCGCGATGTCAAGATTCTCGAAGGCAACCTTGGTGGATATGCCGCGGCGCGGTTTAACCAGCAGGATCCGGAAGTCTGCCGGGCAGGCAAACGGGGTGATGATTTCCCCGATGCCTTCGACCAGTGCCGGTCTGTTGATGACACAGAACGGGACATCCGCGCCGACCTGCCGGCCGATCTCCGCCATCTCTTCGACACTCAGGTTCAGCTTCAGCATCCGGTTGAGAATCCGGATCGCCGCCGCTGCGTCCGCGCTTCCCCCGGCCAGCCCCGCCTGGGTGGGAATATGCTTGGCCAGGGTGCAGGCAAACTCTTCCTGAAAACCAAAGCGCTCCCGCATGACCTGGATGGCCTTGATCACCGTGTTTTTCTCATTGATCGGAAGATAGGCCCGGTTCAGCTTCAAGGTCGTTTCGGCGGCCGGTACGATATCGAGCAGGTCATAGAAATCCACCGGCACCATGATCATCTTCAGGTCATGATAGCCGTCTTCCCGGCGCCGGACCACATCCAGGCACAGGTTGATTTTCGCGTAGGCTCTCTCTTTCATCCCCGGATCTCCTTCAGCAGGACGGCAAACTGTTCCGGCGCACATTCCTGGGCCCGCTGCCCCGGATCAATCCCGGCGCTTTGCAGCACCTGTTCTGTCTGCTGCGCATCCTGCAGATATTCTTTCAGATTGTTGTAGATTGTCTTGCGGCGCTGTTTGAAACAGGCCTTGACGAGGTCAAAGTACGCCGTGAGTTCTTCATCCTGCGGGGTTTCCGGCCGGCGGTGGAAACGGACAATCGCGCTGTCCACCTTAGGGGCGGGGTTGAACGCCGTACGGGGCACATTGAACAGCCGTTCCACTTCATACAGATACTGGCTCTCCACACTCAGCGTGCCGTAGTCCGGTGAGTTCACCGGGGCCGCGAAACGGTCCGCCACTTCCTTCTGCACCATGACGGTGATCCATTCGATCTCCCGGCCTTGCTCAAACAGGGAGAACAGGACCGGGGTGGTGATATAGTACGGCAGATTGGCCGCCACACTGACGCCGCCGTACTGTGCCTTCAGTTCCCGCACCGCAGCCGCAATGTCACAGGTCAGAAAATCCTGCAGGATGATTTCGACGTTCGGGTAGTCCTGCAGCGTATCCCGCAGCACCGGCAGCAGCCGCTCATCCACTTCGTAAGCCCGCACATGGGCTGAACGCAGGGCCAGCTGTTCGGTCAGGGCCCCGATGCCGGGGCCGATTTCGATCACGGCCTGTTCAGCGTGCGCCGCCTGGGCACAGCGGGCCACGACGGACACATCCACAAGGAAATTCTGCCCGTATCCCTTGCGGGCCTGCAGATCATAGGTTTTGAGTATCTCCCGGGTCCTGGCCACGGAAGCGATCGGTTTATTCATCCAGTATCTCCTGCAGCTGTTCTTTTGAAAGGCCCAGGGCGTTGAGCCGCCTGCGCATGGTTTTGGCGCTGCCGTAGCCGATGCGCAGCTTCCGGGCCGCTTTCCGGCGCCGGTCCGTGCTGTTGTCCGCCCCGATCAGCCCGAGCGCGAACATGTCCTGCATGCCCAGTGTATCCGCCCGGTTTTCATCCATGGTAATCAGGTGTTCCAGGGCTTCCCGCACCGCCGCCTCATCAGCGTGTTCCACCCCGACCTTGCGGGAAGTGCGGGCATCTTCCTTCTGCACATAGGCATTCAGGCAGCCGGGTACGGCCGCGTTGATGCGCTGACGGATCATGTTTCCGGGGGCATCGGGATCCGTGAATATGATAACCCCGTGCTCCTTCTGCATGATCCGGATTTCCGCCAGCACGGCATCTGACAGGGATGTGCCGCCGGTTTCGATCGTATCGCAGTCAAACCATTTCTTCAGCCGGGCCGTATCATGGCGGCCCTCGACGACGATGACTTCCTGTATTCTCTTCATTCCGTCACTCCGAGAAAGCGCTGCCCGTTCTGCCAGATCTGCTCTGCCATGGCTTCCTCGCTGACCTGCCGCACCTGGGCCATTACCCGCACGATATGCGGGATGTTGGCCGGTTCATTGCGGGTGCCGCGGACCGGTTCGGGGGACATGTACGGGCAGTCCGTCTCACTGAGCAGATAAGCAGGATCAATGGCCGCGCAGACTTCCTTGGCATGCCGGGCGTTCTTGAACGTAACCGCCCCGCCCAGGGCGATATAATAGCCCAGCTTGACATATTCCCGGGCCAGTTCGGCACTGCCGGCGAAGCAGTGCAGCACCCCGGGCACATGATGTTCCTTCAGGATATCAAAGGTATCCTGGTGCGCGTCCCGGGAATGCACCATAATCGGTTTGCCGACCTGCCGGGCAATTTCAATCTGCCGGATAAAGAGTTCCTTCTGGGCTTCGGCCATTTCCTTTTCCCAGTGGTAATCCAGCCCGATCTCCCCGACAAAACTGAGCCGGGGATCGGCTGCGATCCTTGTCATTTCGGCTATTTTTTCTTCTGTCACTGTCCGGATATCTTCCGGATGGATGCCGTAGGCCGCCTGAAAACGCTGCGGCTGCTTTGCCGCAAAAGCCATGGCCCGTTCCGCTTCGTCAGCTGCGGTGGTGATGATGACCATGCGCCTGACCCCGGCTGCTTCGGCCCGGGCCAGCACAGCATCGAAGTCTTCTGCGAACTCTTCTGAAAATATATGGGCATGAGAATCCAGATAACGCATGTCTTTCCTACTTTCCAAGGCAGAAACGCGAGAAGATCTCATCGAGCAGTCCCTCCCGGGTCGCTTCGCCGGTAATTTCCTTGAGGGCGTTGTAAGCCGCCTGCAGATCCAGGGTGACCAGATCCAGTTCGAGGCCGCTTTCCAATGATCGGACCGCTTCCTGCATGGAGGTTCTTGCCTGCATGGCCAGGCCGATCTGCCGTTCGTTGTTCAGCGTGTCCTCATTGGCCGCGTGGATTTCACTGTCATACTTTTCTTCAATCGCCTTCACCAGGGCATCCAGGTCCTTTTCCTTGGCACTGATGGCGATGGTATCCGGCAGTTCCACCTGGTCCTTCTTGTTGTAGAGAATGATCCGGTTGCGGCCTTCGGTCAGGTCCAGCAGGCGCTGGTCTTCCGCGGTGACGCCGGAGGAGATTTCCTGCACCAGCAGGACAAGTTCCGCCTTTTACAGGGCCTGCAGGGAACGTTCTTTAACCATCTTTTCGATATTGTCCCCGGGTTCGTGGATGGCGGCGGTATAGATCAGGTTCAGGGT
>JAFOIT010000162.1 GCA_017420585.1 Solobacterium sp. | reverse complement strand
CCGTGAATGGCAGGATGCCAAAAAGGCAGAAGAAGCATAATTTTCATAGAAGTGAGGAAGGGGATATGAGAAAACCGATTATTGCTGTTACACCCGACAAAACCCCCGTTGACATCCCCGGTGTTATGACCGGAAGCAGAGTTGGATCATACAACTGGCCACTGGACTGGCTGAGCCGGAACGGAGCCATCCCGGTCATGCCGGACTTTCTGAACGATGAAGACGCTGAGGCGGTCATGCGGCATATGGACGGCCTGCTGATGACCGGCGGCGCGGACGTTTCACCGGCCCTTTACGGTGAGGAAACCCTGCCGTTCTGCAATGAAACACAGCCGGACCGGGACGCCTCGGACCTGGCGCTGCTCAAGGCAGCCCTGAAGCTGAACAAGCCGGTTATCCTGGTCTGCCGCAGCAGCCAGATAGGCAATGTCTATTTCGGCGGAACCCTCTATCAGGACATCAAGTCCCAGTACGAAACGGATATCACGCATCCTGATCTTCCTTCGATGCAGACAGAGGAATCCCATGAAATCGATGTGGTTCCGGGTTCGCCGCTGGCTGAAATCATGGACGGGGAACTGCACTTCGGCATCAATTCATCGCATCATCAGGCCGTTAAGGACCCCGGCAAAGACGTCATAGTCATGGCCAGGGCAACCGATGGTATTGTCGAATCCTGGTATGTCGATGACGGGGTCAGCTACATCCGTGCTTACCAGTGGCATCCGGAAATGCAGAAGCCGAACAGGCATGAACAGGCAATCATGGATGATTTCCTGAAGGCAGTCCGCGAAAGAATGAACGGATAACAGGAAGACACCGGGTTATACCGGTGTCTTTTTTTGCGCCCGGGATAAAAAAACCAGCCGGATATACCGGCTGATTTCTGTTGCCCAGAACTATCTGTTGTAGTATTCAACGATCAGGGATTCGTTAATCTCCTGGTTCAGTTCACTGCGTTCCGGAACCCGGACGTAAGTGCCTTTCTTGTTTTCCTTGTCGACTTCGACGAAAGCCGGAGCGGCAATGTTGGATTCCAGGGATTCGGCGATGGCCTTCATGTTGCGGGCTTCCTCACGGACAGCAATGACAGAACCCGGCTTGATCTGTGCGGACGGGATGTCCAGCTTTCTGCCGTTTACTTCAATGTGGCCGTGGGTAACCAGCTGCCGGGCAGCCTTGCGGGTTCTGGCGAAACCCATGCGGTAGACGATGTTGTCCAGCCGGGATTCGAGCAGGACCAGGAAGTTGTAACCGGCCATGCCTTCCATCTTGGAAGCCTTTTCGAAAGTGTTGTAGAACTGACGTTCATTGATTCCGTACATGTTGCGGACTCTCTGCTTTTCCCGCAGCTGAGTGCCGTAACCGCTGAGCTTGATGCGCTTTGTCGGGCCGTGCTGGCCGGGAGCGTAAGTGCGCTTCTTGAGCTCCTCACCGGTTTCCAGGACAGAGAAGCTCAGACGTCTGGCTTTCTTCCATACCGGTCCTGTGTAACGTGCCATGTTTTGTTTCCTCCTTGTTTACATGAACGGCTGAGAAACAATAACAGGTGCAGATCACCGATGCAGGGTGTTGCTATAGGGCCGGTTCGCTTATTGCAGCAAGTTACTGCGGCTGCAGGATTCCTCCTGTTAGCAACGCCTGGTGCATGACTCTGCATGCTGCCATTATTTGACGCTTGATTACTATAGCAAAACACCTAATTAAAGTCAATTGAAAACCGTGTCAAGGCACAAGGTTTATGGTACAATAAGGCCGCATACGTTTGAGAGGGATCGTCATGGAGAATGTCTTGAAAATACTGTCTGATATCCGGGTGATTATTTTTATTGCCGTCATTATAGTTCTGCTTCTGGTCTGGTTTCTGATCCAGCGGGGGAAAACCGGCAGTTACCGCCGGCAGCTTGAAGCACTGGAAGTCCGGTATAATTCCCTGAAAAGTGAACCGCTGTCGTTCAAACTGAACAAGGCGGACGCGATCAGCCGCATTGATCCGGAAGTCAGGGAACAGATTATTCAGACCAAGGACGATTTTGAAAAGGCCCAGGCCAACCTGAAACAGATCGGCCAGGCCCTGGCAGATACCGAGGATGAGATCCTGGTCGGCAAGCTGAAGCAGGCCAAGCAGGATCTGGAAGACCTGGAAGCCAGCGTGAGCCTCGGGGAAGTGCAGGTCGGCAAACTCAAGAGTTTCCTGGACGGCATTCTCGAAAAGGAAACCGAACAGCGGGAAAGAGTCAATGGACAGAAGGCAAGATTCCGGGCGCTGAAGGAAGAAGCCCAGAGCAGCAGCTCGCAGCTTTCCTATATCTGGCCGACCATCGAACAGCTGACCTCGGAAAACGAACGGATGTTCTCCTCATACGAAGAATGGAGCTATGCCAATGATTTCGAAAAGGCCAGCGCCCAGCTGGATGAAATCGACGGCGCCCTGGACCGTATGGATACCATGATCCACTCGCTGCCGGAGCTGCTCAGTGCGGCCCGCGGGGTTGTCCCGGGCATGATCGAAGCAGTGCGCAATGACAGCCTGGCGGCCAGGAACCACGGTGTCTACCTCGATCATCTGCATATCGAAAACAACCTGACGCTGATCACCGGCGGTCTCAAGGATGATCTGTCCCGGCTCAAGAGCGGGGATACGACAGACGTGGCAGCCCATATCCAGGATTACAAGCAGCGTCTGACCCAGCTGGGCGATGAAGTCCGGCGGGAGACCGAGAGCTTTGATGAACTGAGGAAGCTGCAGGAAGAAACCGACCGCTCCATTCAGGGATGCACAAAGGATATCGAATATATCCGGGATAAGTATGACCGTATTTCCTCACGCTTCGGACTGACCGGCATGAGTGAGAGAATTGCCGAACAGGCAAAGAACCTGCAGGATGCGATTGCGTCCAGACCGGATATGGAAAAGAAGATCGACAGCATGGAGATCCCGGCCTCCGGCCTGGTCGTGGCCGTGCGGGAACTGAATGCCCGGCTGAGCCAGTGTGAAAGTGATATCCGGGCGATGAAGACCGAGATCGACGGGGTCAGCGATGATGAAGACAGAGCCAAGAAACAGCTGCTGAAGCTGCAGGTCATCATGAACCAGATGCAGGTCAAGATCCGCAAGTACAAGCTGCCGTCCATCTCCGAGCAGTATGAAGAGGACATGGTAAAGGCAGACAAATACATTGCCAGCCTGGAGCAGCTGCTGGAGGAAAATCCGCTCAATATCCAGGAACTCAACACAACCCTGAAGGAAGCGATTGACTTCATCTACAAGCTCTACAACAATGTCAACAACATGGTCGCAACTGTCATCATGGTGGAAAATACCATTGTCTTCGGCAACCGGTACCGTTCCACCTATGCGGATATCGATTCCGAACTGACCCGTTCCGAACTGAGCTTCCGCAACGGTGAGTATACCCAGGCTCTGACGATTGCCATCGCGACAATCGAGAAGATCCATCCGGGGAACTACGAAAATATGATCAAGGAGAATGCCAAGAGTGCAGCCTAGAGTGTATTTTGACAATGCCAGTACGACCCGGATTCATCCCGAAGTACTGAAAACCTACGAGCAGCTTCTGGAGAAATACTTCGTCAACAGCGAGTCCCTTTACTCCGAAGGCTCGGAAATCAGTCGAATGCTTGAAAAAGCCCGGTTATCCATTGCTGGGCTTTTAGGTGTTCAGGCCGAAGATATCATGTTTACCAGCGGCTCCAGTGAATCTAATTCCGCAGCCATCAAAGGGGTAGCCCTGGCCATGCCGGAAAAGAAGCACATCATTACAACGCAGGTGGAACATTCCAGTATCCTGGGGGCCTGCCGGCAGATGGAAAAACTGTTCGGCTGCCGGGTTACCTATCTGCCGGTCACGCCGGCCGGTACGGTCTCCGCGGAGGATCTGGCGAAGGCCCTGGATGAAGATACATGCCTGGTTTCCGTCATGCATGTCAACAACGAAACCGGAGCGATCAACCCGATCAATGAAATCGGCCGGATTGTCCGGACCAGGTCGCATGCTTACATGCATGCGGACCTGACCCAGTCCATGGGGAAAATCCCGGTGGACCTGACCGACATCGATCTTGCTTCCGTATCGGCGCACAAACTGGAAGGGCTGAAGGGCAGCGGCCTGCTCGTCAAGCGGAAACACGTGCCGTTTGAACCGCTGATCAATGGCGGGGAACAGGAAATGGGCCAGCGGGGCGGCACCAGCAATGCCTTCGCGAATATGGTCTTTGCCAAGACCCTGCGGCTGGCGCTGGAAAATGAAGCAGCCCACCGCGAGCATATCCATGCCCTGCATGAGCGGATGCTGACAGGCCTGCAGGAGATTGACGGGGTCGAGATCAACAATCCGGCCAATGCCCTGGACTGCATCGTCAACTTTTCCTATGAGGCCATTCCCAGCGAAGTCATGCAGAATGCCCTGAACAGCCGGGGCT
>JAFOIT010000161.1 GCA_017420585.1 Solobacterium sp. | reverse complement strand
TCGAACTCTGCCTGGCGGACCTTGATACAGTGGAAAACCGCATCGGCAAGGTGCTGCGCAAGGCCCAGACCAAGGAAAAAGGTGCTGTGGAAGAGAACAACGCGCTGCAGAAGTTCAAGGAAGCCCTGCTGGCCGGCAAGCCGGTGCGGCTGCTGGATCTTACCGACAGCGACCGGGAATTCCTGAAGAACTATTCCCTGCTGACATACAAGCCGGTCATTTATGTGGCCAACATGAGCGAGGATGAAGTCAGCGCGCCGGAAGAGAACGCGTACTACCAGGCGGTCAAGGCCTTCGCGGACAGCGAGGGCAGTGAGTGCATCGCCATCAGCGCCCGCATGGAAGAAGAACTCTCCGGCATGGACAAGGAAGAGAAGGAAGCCTTCCTGGCCGACCTCGGCATCAAGACAGCCGGGCTTGACCAGATCATCACGGCGGCGTATCACTTGCTCGGCCTGCGCACCTTCTTCACGGTCGGCGAGCCGGAAAACCGGGCCTGGACATTCCGTGAGGGCATGAAGGCCCCGCAGTGCGCCGGCATCATCCACACGGACTTTGAGAAGGGCTTCATCAAGGCTGAGGTCTACAGCTATGAGGACATCATGGAATACAAGACCGAGGCTTCCCTGAAGGAGCACGGCAAGCTGCGGATCGAAGGCAAGGAATACCTGATGCAGGACGGTGATATTGTCTTCTTCCGCTTCAACGTCTGATCATGAAAGCACGGCGCGGCCGTGTTTTCTTTCACCGGGAAAGGAGGACAGGAATATGGGACACTGCGACCGGGTGTTCAGGGATGATCTGAACCGGGACTATCACGATAACGAATGGGGCATACCGGTCCATGATGACCGGCATATGTTCGAGCACCTGACCATGGAATGCCTGCAGTGCGGGCTGAGCTGGGGGCTCATGATGAAAAAGCGGGAGATCTTCCGCGCGTGTTTTGACAATTTTGACTATGACAGGATCGCCGTCTATGACGACAGCGATGTGCAGCGTATCCTGAGCACGCCGGGCATGATCCGGTCCGAGCCGAAGATCCGGGCCATTATCAACAACGCCCGGTGTTACCGGGACGTCCGGGCGGAATACGGCAGTTTCTGCGAGTATCTCTGGGGTTATACGGACGGGAATACAATCCTGTATGACGGCCACGGGGAAGGACATATCCCGGCCCGCAACGGCCTGTCGGAGCGCATCAGCGCCGATCTGAAAAAACGGGGCTTCAAGTTCGTCGGCCCGGTGACGATCTATTCGCACCTGCAGGCCTGCGGCATCATCAACGACCATGCCTCGGACTGCCCGTGCTATCACCGGATCAACAGCAGTCATCCGACCATCCGGATGAAGCCGGACCGGGAAGGATAATACTGTTCCGCAGGAAAAATCATGCGCAGCCGGCCGGCTGCGCATATAATTGACATATGCAAAACAAACCCTCTAATTTAGATGTTTTTACCGATGAAATGCACGCCTGGTCCGTGCAGGGGAAAAAGCCGGCCCTGGCTTCGGGTGAACTGCGCTACCTGCTGGACTGCCGCCGGAAGCGCCTGGAAACCCGCGGGCTGGTCATGGAAGAAACCCTGGAGCACCGGCCGGAAGAACTTACCGGGCAGGTGGACCGCGGCGGTGACCCGATCAGCGCGGAGGTCCAGTACCGGGAAGGAATGCGCAATGTTGTTTTCCGCAGAGCCGGGAAGGTCATCAAAAAGATCAAAGAACCGGTCTTCTTTTACGCGACCCTGCTGAACCGGAAGGATTACCGGGAGAAGGAGATCAGCTGCCCTAACTGCGGGCATACCGCCATGGCTTCAGAAATGCGGGACGGCTGTCCGTACTGCGGCACGGTCTTTGAGATGGAAGACGTATGGCCGGTGTTTTCTTCGTATTACTATGTGCCCGGGATTGTCGACCGCGGCAGCTATATGACGAATATCAAGCGGGTCCTGCGGCGGGTGTTCATCGGCACGTTCCTGTTCATGGGCGCGGTCCTGTATTTCTATACCAACGCGGAATATCCGTTCCTGACGCGGCTGCTGCTGTCCCTGCTGGGTGCGGCGCTGGGCGGCGGGATGATGGTGTTCGCCGGCTATTACCTGATGGGTCTGGTGCTGCTGGGAAAAACATTCCGGGAAGCCGGGCGGGCCCTGACCATGATCGGCGGGATCCGTACGGATAAAAAGATGGAGGAAAAGATGCGGCCGTATGAGCCGGATTTCTCCTATCCGTATTTTGAGGGAAGGCTGATTTCCCTGCTGCGGGCCATTGCCTTCAGTGACCGGCGGGACCAGCTGAGCTTGTATGAGGGAGACGAAGACCTGTCTTTCCTGGATACGATCGTGGACATGCAGTACAGGGGCGCCTCAAAGCTGCAGGATTTCGCTGTGGAAGACGGGGTTTTCCATGTCCGGGTCAAAGCATACATGGATGTCCTGCGGTATGAAAACCGGATGAAGCGCAGGGATGAATCATTTGAGGTCTGCCTGGAAAAGGATATCGAAGCCGATGACCCTGGTTTCAGCGTGCAGAAGGTGCAGTGCCGTTCCTGCGGGTCCAGCTTTGACGCCATGCACAGGAAGACATGCCCGTACTGCGGACAGCCGTACCGGCTGATCCACGATGACTGGATGATCACCTCTATCCGCCGCAGATAAGATTGAGCCGGCTGACCGGCAGACTATTGGAGTAAGCAGCGGAAACTTTGCGGTTATAAAAGACATGGAGAAAGAAAAACAGAGCATGACAGCAGAAGAATTATGGGAACAGTCCGGTCTGACCGGGAACTATGAAGCCTGGTCTTTTTCCGAGGCTCCGGACAAACTGGCTGCCCTGGTAAAAAAAGGGATCAAAACCGCGACATGTTCGGCGTATGACCTGTATGAGGCAGGCGATGAACCCCTCCCGAAAGCCGGGGACTACAGTATCATCCTGGATTCCGGGAATTCTGCTGTATGCATCATCCAGACAACAAAAGTATATGTCTGCGCTTTTTCCGAGGTTACAGCTGAACATGCATTCAAGGAAGGCGAAGGGAACCGGTCCCTGGCATACTGGCGGAAAGTCCATGCGGATTTCCTGACCATGGAACTGGCGATGCTGCACCGTACATTCACGGACAGGACAAAAGTCGTATGCGAGGAATTCAAAGTTGTTTTCCCGCCGGTTTCCGGATAAAGCAATGATTCCGTTTCTGTAAAAAAACCTGTGCTGTTTTGAACTGCCCCATTGAAAATGGACAGTAATAAAAAGACCCTTGAGAGCACCTCATGTACAATCAAGGTACAGGAGGTGCTTTTACTATGGCAGGAAAGCCGAACAATAAATACTCATATGAATTCAAAAAGGAAGCTGTCGAGAAGTATT
>JAFOIT010000160.1 GCA_017420585.1 Solobacterium sp. | reverse complement strand
TGTGTCCGCAGATAATCGTTTACCTCCCACAGTAGATCATAGTGCCGCTGGGCTACTTCCAGAGCCCCGAAGAGACCGGCCGCGGATTCCATCAGTTTCCTTCTGGCGCTGAAATCATAGTCCAGATCAGCACAGATGCGCTGTGCTTCCGGGTCCGCCAGCAGCTCCGGGTAATGCTCGGCACAGATCATCCGCCCGAATAGCGGAATGACCAGGGTTTCCTGAACTGTATTCTTTTCAATATGATACATAGCCGTTCCCCTTATTACACATTTATGTTAGTTTTAACTAACGCACATGTCAACCGAAAGGAAAAAGGACGCCCGACCAGCGTCCTTCCCGGTTTCTTCTGTGTGCGGACGGATCTCAGAAAATCCGTTCCTTGGTGATCAGTTCGCCGCCCTTTTCAAAGCCGTAGTCCAGCAGCGCCTTCTCGAGCTTCTCATTGACGGCCGTGAAGGTGCAGGTCACAGTCGGAACACCCTGCGCCGCTGCCAGGTTGACCGCGAAGTCCAGACCCTTCTTATAGTCGCCGCCCATCATGATGACAAACAGTTTCTTATGATAATCGAACCGGGTGCCGACAAAGACGAAGTCCCCGTCCGCGTTTTTGTAGAAGCAGCCGCTGTCCGCCAGGGCCTTGACGTTGGCCGCGTTGACATGGTACCAAGTCCGGGTCTGGGAAATGACATCCCCGTATTCCGCCGCCAGCGGCAGGGCAGCCTTTTCCGCTGCTTCCCAGTCCGCGTGCACGAAGCCGTGGGTATCCTTCGGCCCGTCTACCTTGTAATTGTATTCCTTGTGCTCATAAACCTTGGTCAGGCCGTAACGGGCTGCCAGGCCGGCACTGCGCACGTTTGTATGACCTGTATACATGGTCAGCCCGGGGCAGTGGAACTTTGTGTCAATCAGTTCCAGGGCCTTTTCATACAGGGCCTTGCCGGCACCGTTGTTCTGATAATCCGGATGCACGCGCAGGGCTTCAAACCAGCCGCTTCCGTCCGGCAGGACAGCCAGGTGGGCAATGCCGACCATCTTGCCTTCCGTATAGGCACACAGGAAGGCCCCCGGTGTATTCCAATAGTAATTCCAGGCGTTTTCAACGTACTGATGTCCCGGCATGACGGCCGCTTCAACGGCAGCGGCTTCCGCCAGATCGCTGAATTCGGCAACTTTGACAGTAAATTCCATGATCTTGTCCTCCATAGTATTTAATTCTTTACAACTATATTAAATCAGATTCCGGCTGACTGACAATCTGCTTATGATGATATATAAGTGAAGACGTTTCCCGTGCATTTCTATTTAAATGGTTATATGATGTGCTGGTAGGAGGAACCGCCATGGCCAGAAGCCGTATCTGTGATTTCTGTCTGGACGAAAAAGGATCGTTCTTTCATCGTCTGCAGTCCACGCCGGACGGGCAGCTGATCTGCAGTGACTGCCGCAGGATCATTGAAAGCTATGATCTGCCGGTCCGTTTTGACCTGTTCCAGCAGCTGGTCGTGCACGAACCGGAAATGCGGGACATGATCATGCGCAGCTATCTGGAAACCCACACGATCTCCGACTGTATCGCAAAGTATTTTCCGCACGGTAAGATGATCCTGCACCGGGGTGAGGAACTGATCACCGCCCAGCCGGTCACTATCCGGGTGGACAGGGACAGGATTCCCGCCGGCAGTGCCATAACCGAAATCACCGCCGTGCAGAAAGAAGACATCACCAACCTGCCCAGCAGCTCCGCCGAGGATGCTGTTGAAGTCAGCGGCACATTATATGAAACCAACGCGGCTGTCTATTTCTTCAGCGAGCACTTCCTGAATGTCCACCGCCCGACCAACCTGGTGGTCGACAGCCCGGATGTCAATGCCCTGCATGTGATTGAAAAGCGCAGTGAGTACATCTATCAGACCAAAAATGCCGACCTGTTCCTGCTGCGGCACAAGTTCTACCACATCCTGCACATGGCCCGGAAAGAAAAAAAGAACCTGATCTACCTGGCCAGTGAAAATACCATGACCCTGACCCCGGGCACCTATGCCGTGCCCCGCAACATCAAGAGCGGCAAGTACTGGATCTCGTCAGTCAATGACTCGGGCCTCAGTGTCACCGACGCCGCCGGCCGGGTCCGGGAATACCGGGACGGGCAGATCGAACTCAGCGACGGTTCCATGCTTGAATGCACCGGTGAGTATCAATTGCGAATCAACCAGCACGAGGATCAGGAATGATCTTCGTTTTTACGTGTGCCGCATGGTGCGGCGGGAGGATATGACATGAGACTGGCAGAGATGACCTGGCCGCAGGCCGAAGCTTATTTTAAAGAACATGATACCGTGCTGATTGCCCTGGGCAGTACGGAATGCCACGGACGGCACATGCCGCTGGGCACGGACTGGCTGATCCCGGAGAAGATCCTGGAAGTGCTGGAACCGCTCACTGATGCCCTGATTGCCCCGACAATGCCGTACGGCAACACCGATTATCTGTCCGTTTTCCCGGGCACGGTCAGCCTCGGGCCGGAAGTGACCTACCAGGTGATGTCCCGGATCCTGGACGGACTGCGGAAACACGGGGCACGGCGCTTTGTCGTGCTGAACGGACACGGCGGAAACAACGCCCCGCTGGACCGGCTGGCCCTGGACCTGCAGGAACATGGATGCGTCCTCATCCCGGTCAACTGGTGGACACTGGTCTGGGACCTGGTGCCGGACTGGAACGGGAATACGCCCTGGTCAGGCGGACACGGCGGCGCGGAGGAAACAGCTGCTGTCATGGCTATCAATCCGGATCTCATTGACTATGATGCCATCGCTGACTCCAATCTCAAGGGTCTCAGTGATGAACTGCCCTTCTCGAGCCTGGCCACAGTCCGCTTCCGGGGCGTGGATATCCCGGTACGCCGCTTCTCCCGCGATGTGACGGACAACGGCTGGGCCGGCAGTGATCATCCGAAATATGCCACGAAGGAATGGGGCGAACAGATGATCCGGGCCACGGCGGCATACACGGCCGCCCTGATCGAAGCCCTGACGAAGGTTGATCTGGACCGCTGAGCAGCCATGCAGAAGCCGCCGGGT
>JAFOIT010000159.1 GCA_017420585.1 Solobacterium sp. | reverse complement strand
TGGCCGAGTAGGAACCGGCATAGGCCCCGGTAACCGCGAAGGTTGTCTTCGGATAATCCGGCACCTGGATTTCGGCAATCTTGGCAATAGCCCGGCCAGCTGCGTGCAGCGGGTTGGCAACTTCACCGAACGCGCCGTAGGCATGGCCGCCCTTGCCGTAGAAGTTGAATTCGTATGTCTGGATACCGGTTGCCTCATAGGTGATGGCCTGGAAACCGGCGCCGTCAACGGAGATGCTGGCATCGAGTTCCGGATGATGCTGCACATAGTACTGCATGCCGCGCAGCGCACCCATGCCTTCTTCCTGGACCGTACCGACAAAGTGGATGTCACCCTTGGTGGTGATGCCGGCCTTGTTCAGCCCGCGCAGGGTGGACAGCACAGCGGCGCAGCCCCTGGTGTCATCGGTAATGCCCGGGCAGTAAATCCAGCCGTCCTCCCGGCGGATTTCCAGCGGTGTATCCAGGGCAAAGACGGTGTCCATATGGCCTTCCAGCAGGACATTCTTGCCGCCGCCGGTGCCTTTTCTGACGCCGACCACATTGCCGTATTCATCGATATGCACATCTTCCAGGCCTTCTTCCCGGTACATTTCCATCAGCCGTGCGGCTTTCTTCTCTTCATGGAATGTCGGGGCCGGGATCAGGGTCAGTTCAATCTGCTTCTGGATGATGTTCTCCTGATCATCCTCCATGAACTGCAGGGCTTCCTGAACCTTGGCATCTGCGGTGACTGCCTTCAGGGCAGCGCTGACGTTTTCTGATACCTTATACTCCATAGTTTTCCCTCTCTTTTCTGTTTTAATCTTAGCATAAACATGCAAAAATCAGTGATTGCATGCAGTTGTCCCTGCAGTATAATCATTTTTATGAAAAACAACAGGATACGCACCGGCATATTCTTGCTCTACCCGGTCTATGAAATCATTCAGGCACCGTTTATCTACATCACTTCCTGGGCTCTTGACTCCGGTTTCCGGGAGGACCTGCTCAGCATCCTGATCGGCGTCAGCTTCGCCGCTGCCTTTGCCGGCCAGTTCCTCTGGGGCATTCTCTCCGACCGCATCCGCAGCACCAGGAAGATCTTCCTGCTGTGCATGCTCCTGTCGGCCATCGACTTCGCGGTGGTCTGGTCAGCCCGCAGTGATGTGGTCTTCGCTGTCTCGTATACATTGCTGGGCCTGTTTGTGTCACCGATGCTGTCGATCATCGACGCCTGGGCCCTGGATCTGTTCGATTATGAAGGAACCGCCTACGGCAATGCCCGTTCCGTCGGGGCTGCCGGCTTTGCGGCGGCCATGCTCGGCATGGGCTATGCCATCCGGTTCTGCGGCTATATTATGATTCCGATTATTGCCGTGCTGTTCTCGCTGATCGCGTTTGTGATCGGCCTGCTTCTGCCGGACAAGAAAGGCGGACGCAGTTCTGCCCAGGGCATGAGCGCCGCTGATTTTGCGGCCATCATGCAGGCCCGCGGCTTCCTGTTCCTCATGGTCATTATTTTCCTGCTCGGGCTGACCATCGCCCCGCCCAACAACCTGAAGATCATGCTCATCCAGCAGGCCGGCGGTGATGTCAGCATCATGGGCGTGGATAATTTCCTCGGCTATGCCGTCCAGGCGGCCATGTTTGCCGTGGCCGGGCATCTGCATCCGCGTCGTCCGTATCTCATGTTCGCCCTGTTCATCCTGATGACTGCGGCGGGTCTGGCCAGTGCGGCCTTCGCTGCCGATATCTGGATGATCTTCCTGTCGACCCTGCTGATCTACGCAGCCTGGTCGGTGCAAATCACCCTGCTGCGGCAGATCATCGCCGCCATGGTGCCGGAACGCTTCCATACCACCGCCATTTCCATCAGTGACGCCGCCTTCACCCAGCTCTCCGGCTTCATCGGCCTGGCCGGCGGCGGGGTTGTGCTCGGCATGTTCAACCTGAAGACACTGATGCTGCTGTGCGTGGCCGTATCATTGTTGTCCTTTGTTTTGATGCTGGTGCTGGCAGCCCGGCAGAAACAGGCAGAATAATGGTATATAATACAGACAATGAAAAGTCTGAAGAAGCGCATATTCGATATCATTCAGATCGGTCACCGGGAAGACCTTCCCAGCGTTGCCTTTGATATTTTCATTGTCCTGGTCATCCTCACGAACATCACGGTCATCTTCCTGGAAACATTTGATGAGATGGCCCCGTATGCCGATATTCTGAACTGGCTGGATACAATCACCATAAGCATCTTCATCGTTGAATACGGTCTGCGCATCTGGACCGCCGAATACCTTTACCCGCATCTGACCCGGGCCCAGGCCAAACGCCGGTTCCTGTTCTCCTATGACGGCATCGTGGACCTGCTGACCATCCTGCCGTTCTTCTTCCTGTCCGGCTTTGTCGTGTTCCGGATGCTGCGGGTGGTGCGCATCCTGCGCCTGTTCCGCATCAACAACACGTATGACTCGTTCAACGTCATCACTTCCGTCCTGTATGAAAAGAAAAACCAGATCGCTTCCTCGATCTTCATCCTGCTGGTGCTGATGCTGGCCTCGAGCCTGTGCATGTACAGTGCCGAACACGATGTCCAGCCGGAAGTCTTCCGGAATGCCTTCTCCGGCATCTGGTGGAGCATGAGCACCCTGCTGACGGTCGGTTATGGAGATATCTATCCCATTACCGAACTGGGCCGGGCCATGGCAATTGTCATCTCCGTGCTTGGCGTCATGGTGGTGGCCATCCCCACCGGTATCATCTCCGCCGGCTTTGTCGAAAACTACACCGAAGCGGCCAACAGTTCCGCCCCGCTTGATTTCCAGCTGAAAACCATCCGGGTGGATATCGACAGCGAATGGCTGAATAAAACCGTGAACGAAGTCAAAGAACTGGCAGGTTACCAGATCCTGCTGGTCAAGCGGAACGGTGTAACGTTCCCGCCCCGGGAGGAATATCATATCCGCCAGGATGATGAACTGGCCGTATACCGGGCAGGAAAAAACAGCTGACTGAAAAAGAGGTGCCACGCACCTCTTTTATTGTTCCGGTTATCCTGCCGCAGGCATCATCAGATAAACCCCGTGGCAATCAGCAAGGCCCTTATTGCCTCCTGAATGTCTAACTCTGGCTCTGATGCCATCCTGTCATATTTATCTTTGATAATTGCCCACACATCGCCCGCTGTACCTCTTATCAGTTTGTATTTTTCATTATTGTATGCAGGGAATCTTATTGTCATCGCCGCTTCGTCAAACTGCACACGATTTGCATCAAGTCGCCCTTCCTGTACAACTGTCTGGATTGAATAATTGTTCGGGCTGCCTGAAACAAAATCATAGTCCGGCAAAATTGCATAGGATGTGTCATCTGCCTCAACAGCAATGTGCACGTCAACTTTGTCACCCCAGCTGAAGCTGAGCCGCCACTCATTAACTTCCGTCTCATCGACTGTGTAATAAGCCGGATCGACATTGTTCACCTGCACCTTCAGACCGTATCTGATAATGCCGATCTGAGCTGCTTCAGCGTAACGGCACTCTGAAATCAGAACAACTTCAACCGGATCAACCGTCAGGGTTCCGTTTACGGTGTTGACCGTGAACTCGCCGGTTACATCCTGACCGGCCTCGTCGTACACCGTGTAGGAAGAAATTACATTATCACTGGTGTCGGCATCTGTCTGGCTGCCGGAGCAGACCGCGGTGCACGTATATCCTGACGGCAGTCCGGATACTGCATAAGTACTGACAAGCAGTGCCTCGCCGTCATAGACCTTGCTGCCGGAATCCGCGGTTATGGTAATTTCCTTGGCTTCCGGCTCGACAGTCGGCTCAGGTTCATCCGTCTGCGTGGGCTGATCGGGCTTGTTGTCCGGTGTTGCCGACGGTGTGTCCTGGTAAACAGGATAATATACCGGGGCGGCCGGCTGGTTCGTTCTGGCCGCTGTCTTCGCCGTAACCGTCAGCGTGCCGAGTTCCTCCGTTATGACATAATTCTCCGGCTTGCCTGTGCCCCAGTCAATTTCATATGTATTGAGGCTCTGGCCGACCGTGGTCCGGCTGCCGGTTGCCCTGACACTGATGCCTTCAGCCGCCACAACCGGATTGTCATCAGATTTAATTCCGGCCTGTGCATTGGTCAGCGGTGTGCCGTCATAAACCTTGGCGGCGCTGCCTGTCCAGATGGTAATGGGGGCCGGTTCAACCGTCAGGGTTCCGTTTACTGTATGGATCACAGAGAAGTGATCGGTGACATCCTCAC
>JAFOIT010000158.1 GCA_017420585.1 Solobacterium sp. | reverse complement strand
GTTGCGACAACCATGCTCATCGCGTCACTGGCCGGCATCCGGGTCTTTGCGACCGGCGGGATCGGCGGCGTCCACCGCGGGGCCGAGCACAGCATGGATATTTCCGCTGACCTGCAGGAACTGGCCAACACACCGGTAGCGGTCGTCTGTGCCGGGGCAAAGATGATCCTGGACCTCGGGCTGACCCTGGAATATCTGGAAACACAGGGGGTTCCGGTACTGGGCTATCAGACCGATGAATTCCCGTCCTTCTACTGCCGGACCAGCGGCTTCAAGCTGGACTTCCGGGCCGATACACCGGAAATGATCGCGAAGATCATGAAGGCCAAGTGGGAAGTCGGCCTCAAGGGCGGCATGGTCATCGGCAACCCGATTCCGGAAGAATACGCGCTGGATTATGACTATATGAGCGGCATCATCAACGAAGCCCTGAAGAAGGCTGAGGAAAAGGGTGTCCGCGGCAAGAACATCACGCCGTTCCTGCTGGCCGAGATCAAGGACCTGACCGGCGGCGTGGCCCTGGCTTCCAACCTGCAGCTGGCCTACAACAATGCCCGCCTGGCAAGCAAAATCGCTGTTGCGTACGCCAACGAAAAGTAAGCATCATAAAAAACCGGAGTTGATCCTCAGACGGGGACAGACCCGGTTTTTTTGTCTGCCAGATGGTCCTGCGTCTCTCTGTTTCCGTTGACGGCATGTGCAGAAACGTGTAAATTTTTTACTATAGGGATTCGATAAAACAACAAGGACCCTATCAATAAAACAGCCTCATGGCCGTGCGTGAGGAACGGGGAAGCTGTTAGCGCCAGGCCCGCAACAGAGGGTGACGAGGATTGGCAGTTGTCGAAAGACTCGGCGGATGCTGCCACGGTAATGTGTGGATCGTAAAAGAGAAAAGAAAAAGCGGAATCAAAACCGTAACAGAGGTTCTCTTGACACATAATACATATCCGGATCCGGCCAAAGGCAGGGGATTCATCCTGTCTGCTTTTCGGCACGGGTGCGGAAAGAAAAAAGAAAGAGAGAATAGAAATAAATATGCGTGTAGTCATTCAGGATAACTATGAAAAGATGAGTCTCTGGGCAGCTGATTATATTGCCAAAAAGATCAACGCCCACAACAATGGTCCGGAAGCCGGACGGCCGTTTGTTCTCGGCCTGCCGACCGGTTCTTCACCGATCGGTGTGTATAAGGAACTGGCCCGCAGAAACCAGGCCGGGGAACTGTCCTTCGCCAATGTTGTCACCTTTAACATGGATGAATATCTTGGCCTGCCGCATGAACATGACCAGTCCTACTGGTATTTCATGCATGACAACTTCTTTGATCACCTGGTCGACATGAAGCCGGAGAACATCAACATCCTCAACGGCATGACCGATGATCCGGAAGAAGAGTGCCGGAAATATGAAGAGAAGATCGCTTCCTACGGCGGCATTGACCTGTTCATGGGCGGCATCGGGGTTGACGGCCACCTTGCCTTCAACGAACCGTATACATCCCTGACCTCCAGAACCGGCGTCAGAAACCTGACGACTGACACCAGGATCGTCAACAGCCGCTTCTTCGGCAACGATCCGGAAAAGGTCCCGTCCCAGGCCCTGTCTGTCGGTATCGGCACGGTTACGGATTCGAAGGAAGTGCTGGTGCTGATCTCCGGCCACAACAAGGCACGGGCCCTGGCGGCTACCGTCGAGGGCGGGGTTTCCCAGAAGTGGACCTGCTCGGCCCTGCAGATGCATAACGGCGCGATCATTGCCTGTGATGAGGAAGCCTGCGGCGAGCTGATGGTCGATACCTACAAGTACTTCCTCGATATCGAACGGGGTGAACGGCTTTAATGTATACGATCAAAGACCTGTATGATCTGGAACATACCCAGGCCAGGGAATATCTGGAAAAATATACCTATCCCTGGGAAGCGCTGAAAGGGATCAAGGACCTGATTGTTGAAATCGGCCAGACCCTGGATCCGGAAGAATACACGGAAGTATCCGAGCATGTGTGGGTACATAAGACAGCGACGGTCTTTCCGTCCGCGTACTTGGGGGCACCGTGCATCATCGGCCCGGAAACGGAAGTCCGCCACTGCGCGTTCATCCGCGGCTCAGCCCTGGTCGGCGCCAGCTGCGTGGTCGGCAATTCCTGCGAACTGAAGAATGTCATCCTGTTTGACCATGTGCAGACCCCGCACTACAACTATGTCGGGGACAGCATCCTCGGCTATTACGCACACATGGGCGCCGGCTCGGTTACTTCCAATGTCAAGAGTGACAAGAAACTGGTTGTTGTCCACGGCGGTGAGGAAGAGATGGAAACCGGCCTGAAGAAGTTCGGGGCCATGCTGGGCGACCACGTGGAAGTCGGCTGCAATTCCGTGCTGAATCCGGGCACGGTTGTGGGCCGCAACAGCCGGGTATATCCAACCAGCTGCGTGCGGGGCGTTGTGCCGGCCGACAGCATCTACAAGGATAACGGCAAGATTGTCCGGCAGAAAGAGGACTAGGCATACCGTCTGATACGGGAATAAAAGAGGACAGGGCATGTCCTCTTTTGTGTATGCTCAGGATATTTACTGAAGAAATAAGCTTTGGACCGGCCGGAGCGGCAAAAATGTAAACTGCTGTGTTACATTCTGCACAGGAGAATTTCTTGCCGGGCCGGGAAAAAGGACATTACAATGAGCCTGTACAGAAAGGAATCTGCAATCATGAATGAACTCGGAAATAAAATAGCGAAGAAAAGAAAGGATCTCGGGCTGACCCAGACAGACTTTGCGGACCGGCTCAGCGTCACCAGGCAGACCGTATCCCGCTGGGAAGCAGGCACAGTCCTGCCGGATATCGAAAAGATAACCGATATTGCCGGAATTCTGGGCGTCAGCTGTGATTATCTGCTGAAGGATGACTATGACGGGGAGGAACCGGCCGCGGCCGGCAGCGTCAGCCGGCTGCTGCAGAACGCCGTGGGGAAGACCATAAGGTTCAATTTCTTTGAGGACGAAGGGGATTTTGACCTGATCAACACAGACTGCCGGATAACCGCGTTTGAGGGCAGCTGGATGAAAGTGGAAGCTGATACCCGCACCGGCCGGATCGAGAAGCTGATCCCGGTGTCTTCCGTCCTGTCAGTGGAATTTGTAAAGGAGGCGGAATAAATGCAGTACATCGGATTAGTATTCGGGATTTTCGGCCTCCTGGCTTATCTGCAGGTCTCCGAGCTGAAAAACAGGGTCAAGGCACTGGAAAGAGAACTGTCCAAAATGCAGGGCACGTCCTTCCACGATGACCGCAGGGCGCTGCTGCAGGCAGCCCGCCAGCTGATCGGTCAGAAAGTGGAAATTGAAATGAAGGAAGATCATATGGATGCGGACATCATCAATTATGGAAACACCCGCTACGGAGCCAATACAATCCTTGACGCGGATGATGACTGGCTGCTGATCCGCATTGACAGCCCGAAGGAAAGCAAGGACAAACTGATCCGGCTGGAGTCGGTGAAACGGCTCGGGCTTGGCCAGGAAAAGAAACAGTAAACACAGCATAGAAGGAGGACATATCATGCCGTACGCAAGACTCGACGCATCCTGTTCCCTGGACGAAACAGCCCGGGAACAGATCCATGACCGCCTCTGGTCGCTGCTGCAGGAAGTATACGGGGTAAACAAGGCACTGATGGAAATCAGCGGGGATCACGAATTCTTCTATAACGAAAAGAAACCGTGTGCCTATCTGGAAGTCAAGCTGATGGACCGGTTCCCGGCGGAGAAACATGATCTGTTCATCGAGCGGGCTTATGCGTGCCTGTGCGGGGTTCTGAACCTGCCGGCAGAAGATATTGTGATCAATCTGATTGCCTTGCCGGTCTGGGGCAAAGACGGCAAAGTGCTGCATATCTGAAGTTGATCAGAAGACATCCGAAAGGATGTTTTCTTTTTAATAATTGTTCGGTTCCGAATGAATTGACAGGCTCTGCCTATGGCATTAAGATGGAGCATGTACGCACGAAAACAGGAGGGGTCTGACGGAATGAAACGGAATATCGACAGGGAACTGAACGACGAAATCCGCCGGCTTGGCAGGCATATGCGGGAAGGCCGGATGTTTTCGTGTGCCGCGGCAGAGAAGCGGACCGTGAAGGAAAAGAATTCCCTCGCCAAGGCTTTCCAGCGGGAAAGAATTCTGGATGTGCTCAGCGAGCGGCCGGAAGGCATGCGGCAGAAGGAACTGGCGGACTATCTGCAGATCAGTTCCTCCACATTGTCCGAGATGATCCACCACCTGGTGGCGGACGGCTATGTGGAACAGCACACCCTGCCGGAGGACCGCCGGGTCCAGGTCCTGACCCTGACAGAGAAGGGCACCTGTGAGACCGCGGACATCAACACCCGTCATGTCGGCGTGATCCGTCATGTGTTCCGCAACCTGGAAACCGGGGACAAGCAGGAACTCATCCGGCTGATCCGGAAGATGATCGGAGAATAAAAGGAATGCTTCAGATTCAGGATATCTGCAAGGAATACAGGACCGGCACACTGGTGCAGAAAGCACTGGACCATGTGAGCCTGGCCCTGCGTGATAATGAATTCGTGGCCATCCTCGGACCCAGCGGTTCGGGCAAGACCACGCTTTTGAACATTATCGGCGGCCTGGACCGGTATGACAGCGGCGACCTGATCATCAACGGGATCTCCACGAAACGCTATAAGGACCGGGACTGGGATTCCTACCGGAACCACACGATCGGTTTTGTCTTTCAGAGTTACAATCTGATTCCCCACCAGAGTGTCCTGGCCAACGTCGAACTGGCACTGACCATCAGCGGCATCTCCGGCAGTGAACGCCGGCAGCGGGCGGCGGAAGCCCTGCGCAAGGTCGGCCTGGGGGACCAGCTGCACAAGAAACCGAACCAGATGTCCGGCGGCCAGATGCAGAGAGTCGCGATTGCCCGGGCGCTGGTCAACGACCCGGATATCCTGCTGGCGGACGAACCGACCGGGGCGATGGATACGGCAACATCGGTGCAGGTCATGGAACTGCTCAAGGAAGTGGCAAATGACCGCCTGGTCGTCATGGTTACCCATAATCCCG
>JAFOIT010000157.1 GCA_017420585.1 Solobacterium sp. | reverse complement strand
TGTTCGATCAGGACTACCTGATTCTTTCCGCCCTGATCATCCTGACGATCCTGACTGCCGTCATCGCCTTCGGCATTTCCAGTAAGGTGCTGTCCCTGGATATCCGGGATTACATGAAATGGCCCCAGGGCCTCACGGCCGGAACCATGGTATCATTGTCATGCATCGGGATCGGGATATACATGCTGGCGGTATCGGTATCAACGCTGTTCTACTATTTCGTGCCGACGGCCAACACTGACTATGCCTTCCTCGGCCTGTTCACCACCTGGCCGAATATCGTCAAGAATATTCTTTATTTCGTCTACCTGGTCCTGGTTAAGGCCATCTGTGAAGAGTATATGTTCCGGGGTGTCATCCAGCGGCAGCTGGGACACTACGGCAGATATTTCGGGGTGCTTGGTTCCACCCTTCTCTATGCGCTGTCACAGCCCAGCCTGGCCCGGGCTTTCTCCAGCTTCCTGATCGGCTGGTTCCTCTCGCTGGTAACCCTGAAGTACCACTCGATCCGCCCGGTTATCCTGATCCACATTGCGCTGTCCCTGTTCACCTGGTTTATGGACATCATCCCGGGATCGCTGATCTGGCTGGCCATTGTGCTCATCTTCGCGGTCTACATCATCGCTGCCCTCAGCCTGATCTCGCAGCGGATCAGCACCAGCATGGTGCGCTGGGGGGCCACCGAGTGGAAGCTCTGGAAGATCCTGCTGACTTCCTGGACAACCAGCGTCGTCATCCTGCTGTTTGCGGTGAATGTCTACCTGTCCTTAAGAGCCTGACAGACAAACTGAAAAGTGAGGTCCGCCTCACTTTTTTTCATGCGTAAAAAAATAACGGATATGCTCCGTTATCCTTTCAGGCCTTCTTCCTGGCGCTGCATGTTTTCGACCACCACATCGTAGATATCACCGATGGACTGACCGTATTCCAGAATCTGCCATGGTTCATTGGTGTGGAAGTGAATCTTGATCAGGGTGTCATCCCCGACCACCAGCAGGCAGTCACCCTTGAAGTGCTCTGTAATGTAATCATGAATGACGTCCTCGTCGAGATCCTGGCCGTCAATCAGCAGCTGTGTATCAAATTTGAACTCTAACTGTTCCATAATTTCCTCCCGGTATGTGTGCATTATAGCACGCCCCGGCTGACACCGGGTAAATGTTTGCCTGTCAGTCCAGATGCCGCAGTTTGCGGATCATGGAAAGCAGCGCCCACATCACGCTGAGGCCCAGGGCAATCGCCAGGGCATACTCCAGGGTCAGAACCGCATTCAGTTTCGCGGTCGGCCAGTCCTTCACTGCCACGGCATGCATGGTGTAGTAGAGGTTGCTTCCGGGCACCAGCGGGATCACTGACGGAATGAAGAACAGAACGCCCGGTGCTTTCAGTAGTCTGGCCAGAAGCTCCGCGTAGAACGCCGAGAACGCCGACGCCAGCAGGCACGACATGAAAATCGACTGGCCCGCGGCAATCGCCCCCAGATAGATGCCCCAGCTGAACAGGCCGCCCAGGGAAGCAACCAGCAGGAATTCCTTGCGCACCCGGAACAGAATGGCGAAGCCCAGAGAACCGATGAAGGCAGTAATCAGCTGCATGACAGCGTGGCTCATCCTGCACCTCCCGTCAGCATGATGGCCATGACAAACCCGTAGGCCAGGGCCACAGCCAGCAGCAGACACTCAATCAGACGCAGCGTACCGGAAATGGTATCCCCCACCAGCACGTCCCGGATGGATACAGTTGTCGCGACCCCGGGGATCAGCAGCATGATGTCACCGATCATGATCATGCCGAAATGCAGCCAGGGAATGAGCTTTGTCAGGATGCCGATCAGGCAGCCTACGACAAAAGCACACACGATATTGAACGAAACCGTATTGGGGAAGACCCAGCGGATTTTTTTCTGCAGCCAGCCGATCAGCACGCCCAGCAGGCCCGCCGCAACACCGTCACCGATATTGCCGCCGAAGAAAACCGCAAAGCCCCCGGCTGCCAGAATACTGCCGATATACATCATAAGATCACTGGCCGGCGGCTGGATTGCCGCGTCGATCTGTTTCTGCAGCTCTTCCGGTGTTACCGGCACACTGCAGAACTGCCGGCTGATCCGGTTCAGTTTTTCCAGACAGGTAAAATCATTGCTGGCGCTGTCAGTAATTCTTCTGGTTTCCGTCACGATTTCCTGGTCCGCAAAAGCCACAGTTAAAACAATGCTCGAGGTAATGACGAAGACATTCATCTGCGCCGCCCCGGCAGCTTTGCCCATGCGGCTGATCGTGTCTTCCACCCGGTAGATCTCGGCTCCATGCAGCAGCATCTCTTCCGCCATGTTCAGCAGCACGTGCACCAGCTGTTCCCGTCCCAGTTTTTCCGTTTCCATCTCAGACATAAAAAGCAGAATGATTATACCATTCTGCTTATGTATTTATATATACTTTTTTGCGGTTTCATGATGCATTCCTGCACATCCCGCCCCGATTACTCGTACTGCTTCAGCTTTTCCAGGATCTGCCGGACCGAACAGCCCTCTTTTTCAGCGGCGGCAGCCAGGTCATCAAATTCGTATTTGTACTTTTCAACCCCGTATCCGCTGGAGTGCTTGCGCCGGAATGTGCCGAGGCCGGTTTCCACGGTCTCGATCTTCCGGTCCAGGACATACCGGGTCTTCCTGACTTCCCGGGCCCCGATAGTGGTTGTATGGGTGAAGATGACCTGCAGGATCTTTTCCCTGTCTTTTTCGGAACAGACGACATTGATCAGGGTTGCCGGCCTGTTTTTCTTCATCTGCACCGGCACCGTGAACACATCGCGTGCCCCGGCTTCCATCAGTTTCGTGAAGGCATAGCCGAT
>JAFOIT010000156.1 GCA_017420585.1 Solobacterium sp. | reverse complement strand
TCGATGCAGTCCAGGATCCGGTTATAGTTGTACAGTTCCTGATAGGCATCCCGGTTCGTTTCCAGTTCAGTTTTCAGAAGGTTCAGTTTTTCAAAGCCTTCCTGCAGGCTTTCATCCCTGAAACCCGTGTCACCGTTCAGGAAGGAGGCGAACGAACCGGCCAGGTCCAGGTCTTCGCCGATGGCATGCTCTGCCGTGAAGGCCAGGATCAGGTTCAGCTCCACATCCGGATTCTGCAGATCAAAGCCATAAAACGACAGGCTTCCAGCGTGGGCAGTATTGTATTCTTTCATCCACTCGATCAGGTTCCGGATATCTTCTGTCCGGTAGATTGTAAAGTTGACTGCCTGCATCACTTCATCAATTGACATTCCGGAATGACCGCAGATGTAATCATTGATGATGACGCCTTCGCCGTAATCCATCTCCAGGGCAAAGCCGCTGACACCATGTTTTTCCGCCAGCACTTTCAGGACATCGAGTTTGAGTTCCTGGAATTCCGCGTTGCCGTGCGCCGCTTCACCCAGCCCGATGATCCGGGCATTGTCATTGATTGTCAGATCATTGATGTTGGCGGCAACGGTTTCAATGCCGGCGATTTTCCGTTTTGCCTCCATCTCCGGCTTTTTGATCAGATAGATATCCAGCACAGCCAGGCCGGCCGCCAGGACCAGCATCAGTATGAACAATATTTTAACGGACTTTTTTATGATTTTCATTTTCCTCAGCCTCATTCTGCCGCCGGATCAGCCGGTACGCATACATCATAACAAACCGCATTTATCATACATGAAAAGATGCAGGTCAGTCTGCATCTTTCAATCCATATATTTCCGATCAGCGGTGAATTACTGCCGGCCGTGTGCGAGTCTTGCCCGGATCTTGGTGGAGAAGTATTCGATGATGATGACCAGGATAATCAAGGCCCACAGGAAGGAGCCGACCATGGCCCATCTTCTGGAGTTGATTGCCATCAGCATCGAGGCACCGATACCGCCGGCGCCGACGATACCCAGGGTAGTCGCGTCCTTCAGGTTGATGTCGAACCGGTAGATGATCGTGGAGATGAAGCTCGCGCTCAGCTGCGGCAGGATACCGCAGCGGATCTTCTGGAAGGTGGTGCAGCCGCAGGCATCCAGCGATTCGAGAATGCCAGTGTCCAGGTCTTCAATGGCAGTGATGTACATCTTGGAGATCATGCCAATCGAGCAGACCGACTGGGTGATGACACCGCAGAAGGCGCCCGGGCCGGTGACCCGGATCCATACCAGGGCCCAGACCAGCGAAGGGATTGTCCGGATCAGCAGGATGACTGCCCGGAAAATATAGGCAATCCCCTTCGGGACAACGTTGGTTGAGGCCAGGAAACTGATCGGGATCGCCACGATGCCGCCGATGACGGTACCCAGCAGGGCGATGGCAATCGTCTGGGCAATCAGGAACGGGACATCTTCGGTGGTGGTGCCGAACATGATCTTCAGATCCGGATGCGTCAGACCGTGGAAAATACCCGAAGCGACTTCCGCGCCTTTCTGGGCAATGCCGTTGAAGGTGATGCCGTTGGAGCTCCACCAGACGGCTGCCAGCAGGGTGCAGAAGATCAGGATACGGACCCAGAGCTTACGGGGACGGTTTTCATATACTTCCATTACAGACATAACGTGCACCTCCCCTTAGGACAGCTTGGACCGGAAATAGTCGGTCACAAAGTCGATGATCAGAACGAGGACGAACAGGGACAGCAGAACCATGCCCAGGCCGTTGTAGTCACGCCAGCCGATGCGTTCGTTGATCAGGATGCCCAGACCGCCGGCACCGACATAACCCAGGATCGCGGCCGCCCGGACATTCATTTCAAAGCAGTACAGGCTGTGGGACAGGTAGGTCGGCAGGATCTGCGGCATGCATGCGGCCCAGAAGGCCTGCAGGGTGGTGGCCCCGAATGACTGCATGGCCTCATACGGCTTCATGTCAATGGTTTCGATGCTTTCAAACAGCATCTTGGCCACAATACCCAGCGTAAAGATCGTGATGGCAACCGTACCGGCAAAGGTACCCAGGCCGAACACCAGCGCCGAGATCGAAGCGATAATCAGCGTCGGAACAGAACGCATGATGGCCAGGACCAACCGGAAGAACAGCAGGGTCGGACGGTTCTTGTTGATGTTGCTGGAAGAAGCGATCGCGACCGGCAGGCCGAGCAGGCAGCCGAGGATGGTGCCGATCAGGGACATCCGGATCGTATCCAGCAGCGGGCCGACAACCTTGTTGAAATAGCCGCGGTCGGGATGGAAAATCTGCGAAAGGATTTTGCCCAGCTGGTTGCCGCGGGCCAGGATGATCTTGAAGTCAAACCCGGTCACCTGCACGGCAATGTACAGCGCCGTCAGGACACAGAAGGCAATAAGCGGCATTCTGGACCGGGGCCGCAGTACTTTATGACCGTTTTCAAGCGTGATTTCCTGCGGTTTGAAAATACGGTCAAACAGCGGCATCTTGCTCACATCGGTGCTCATTTGGCAGCTCCTGTCGGGTCGTTTTCAGTCGTCGGGATCTTCTTGCCCTGGTAGACTTCATTCAGCACATCCTGGGTGACCATGCTGGCCGGACCGTCATAGACAATCTGGCCGGCCCGGACACCGATGACCCGGGTCGCGTATTTCAGGGCCAGGTCAACGTGGTGGATATTCAGCAGGATGGAGATGTTCATATCTTTATTGATGCGGGCAAAGTCACTCATGACCATGTCAGCCATGATCGGGTCCAGGGAAGCGACCGGTTCATCCGCCAGGATAATGGACGGATTCTGGTTCAGGGTCCTGGCCAGGGCAACACGCTGCATCTGGCCGCCGGAGAGCTCATCACAGCGGTTGTACGCCTTGTCGAGGATATTGACCTTGTCCAGGGCTTCCAGGGCCTTGAGCTTCTGTTCCTTCGAATAGATGCCCAGCAGGACCTTGTACCACGGCATGTCAGGGACATTGCTGGTCAGGACGTTGTTGATGACGGAAGAACGGGAGATCAGGTTGAACGACTGGAAAATCATGCCGATCTTGCGGCGGAACTTCCGCAGCTCCGCGCCTTTGAGGGTCATGACATCCGTGCCGTCGACGATCAGCTGTCCTTCCGTGATATCGATCATGCGGTTGATGGTCCGGATCAGTGTGGATTTGCCGGCGCCGGAGAGACCGATGATCGCAACAAATTCACCCTGTTCGATCTGCAGGTTGATGTGCTGCAGACCTTTTGTACCGTTCGGGTACGTTTTTGATACATCCTTGAATTCAATCATAGTTGTAGTCCACCTTTACCGCCTTATTTTATATGATCATGCCCTGTTCGGGAATAGGCAACGGGCATATATATCCGCTGTTTTTTCCGCCTGTATGAAAAAAAGACAGTTCCTTTCGGAAACTGTCTTTCTGCGCTGTGCTTTTCCTGCTTATTCAGCAGCAGCCTGCAGAGCCTGACGGGCACCGTCATAGTCTGCGTCTGTAGCCTTGGCATAACCTGTGTGAGAGTAGACATCGAAGATGGCCTTGCCTTCTTCTGTGCCGATGATCTCAATCAGGGCATCCTGCATGGCAGCGGCGAATTCCGGTGTGGCAACAACTTCATTGCCCTGACGCGGAGCCTTTGTGATGGCGACTGTGTCGTTGTAGATACCCGGGGTGACACCGATGACATTCAGTTCATTCCAGATGGTATCTTCACGGCCCATGCCCTGCTTGCCGGTTTCATCCTGCTGGTCAGTCGGCAGGTTCCAGGCCTTTTCGTAGTCGTTGCGGCCGTCAGCGTAGCAGACGATGATGTCAACGTCTTCAGCAGCTGCTTCCGCGAACGCTGTGCCGTAACCGCTGTCGAGCGGGACGACGGTGGACAGGTCGGAGATCTTCTTGCCGTCATAGTGATCCATCAGCCACATTGTCGGGTAGATGTAACCTGCGGAGCTGGATGTCTTCTGAACAGCCCACTTGGCGCCGTCCAGGTCTTCCCATGTCAGTTCTTCGCCGTTGTTGACCTTTTCAGCCAGCATCTTGCCGTATTCGGACGGACCGGCATAGATCAGGGAACGATAGTAAGTAACCTGCGGGCCATCCTTCTTTGTGGCATTGGCGTCGCCGTTCCATGTTGTCGGGTCTTCGGAGTCATTGGACAGACCGTTGCGGGTAGCTGTCAGGATGACATCGATGTTGCCGTCAGCGGAATACAGGGCGTATGTGCCGCCCGGCAGCCAGCCGAGGTCGATGGCACCGGAATCCAGCGCTTCACCTGTAGCGTCGTAGTTGACACCGACAGTGATGTCGACCTTGCCGATTTCATAGCCTCTTTCAGCCATGGCATCGATGATCATCTGGTCCAGACCGGCTGTACCTGTCTTGATGACATCAGCGTCCTTGGACGGAACGAACTCGATCTTCAGTTCTTCAATGCTGTTGTCAGCTTCTTCAGCCGGCGCAGCAGATGCGGCAGAAGAACCGGAGCTGCAGCCTGCCAGCAGGGCAACTGCCAGCAGAGATGCGGAAATCTTCTTGATATTCATTTCTTTCCTCCTGTGTTTTCACACGGCCCTTATTATAATTCGGGTGTCTCATTATCTCAACATGAAAATGTGTTCTGAAAGAATGTAAGAGAATTCCTGATGTATAATAGGGCAGATGGAGGATTAACGATTATGTCAAAACCGGTAGTACTGGTCGTGATGGACGGTGTCGGATGGACCGATGTGGACCATAAGAACGCTGTCCTGCACGCATATAAACCGCAGCTGGACGAACTGATGAGCGTCTGGCCGCATACGACAATCAGAGCTTCGGGCACGGCTGTGGGCCTGCCTTCCGACAGCGACATGGGCAATTCCGAGGTAGGCCACAATGCCCTGGGCTGCGGACAGATCTATTCGCAGGGCGCCAAGCTGGTGCAGGAAGCCATTGACAGCGGTTCGATTTTCGCTTCCAGGGCCTGGACGGAAGCCGTGTCGCAGGTGAAGGAACATGACGCGGTCATGCATTTCCTGGGCCTGCTGTCCGACGGCAATGTCCATTCGCATATCGACCACCTGTTCGCCATGCTGGCCCAGGCCAAAAAGGAAGGCCTGCATGAGGTGCGGGTGCATATCCTGCTGGACGGCCGTGATGTGCCGGAGACCAGCGCGCTGGAGTATGTCGATGCGCTGGAAAACAAACTGGCGGAGCTGAATGACGCTGATTTCCATGCCTGCATCGCTTCCGGCGGCGGCCGCATGGTGATTACCATGGACCGTTACGAAGCTGACTGGGGCATGGTGGAAAAAGGCTGGAAGATCCACGTGGAAGGCGACGGCCGCATGTTCGCAAGCGCCCGGGAAGCGATTGAAACACTGCGGGCGGAAGGTCAGTATACTGACCAGTTCCTGCCGGGCTTTGTCATCGGCAAAGACGGTGTGCCGGCCGGTACAGTCAATGACAACGACGCGGTCATCTTCTTCAATTTTCGCGGTGACCGGGCCCTGGAAATCACCAGAGCTTTTGAGGAAGAGGGCTTTGACAAGTTTGCCAAGGCAAAGAACCCGCATGTTTACTATGCCGGCATGCTGCAGTATGACGGTGACCTGAAGCTGCCGACCAACTTCCTGGTTGAACCGCCGCATATCCGGCATACCATGAGCGAATACCTGGTGAACCACGGCATCCGCAGCTATGCCTGCTCGGAAACCCAGAAGTTCGGCCATGTGACGTATTTCTGGAACGGCAACCGGTCTGAGAAGTTCTCGGAAGAACTGGAAACCTGGGAAGAAGTTCCTTCGGATATCATCCCGTTTGAGCAGCGGCCGTGGATGAAGGCAGCCCAGGTGACTGATCTTATGGTGGCGGCCATCGAATCCGGCAAGTACCGGTTCCTGCGGTGCAACTACCCGAACGGCGACATGGTCGGCCATACCGGCAACTATGAAGCGACCCTGATCGGCGTGGAAAGCGTTGACCTGATGCTCAGAAGGGTCATGGATGCCTGCCTGAAGATGGATTATGCCCTGCTGGTCATGGCAGACCACGGCAACAGTGACGAAATGGTCGACAAGAACGGCAAGACCAAGACCAGCCACTCCCTGGCCAGGGTACCGTTCGCGGTCTTCAACGGTCCGGAAGGCACGGAAATCAAGGAAGGTGACTTCGGCCTCAGCAATGTCGCAGCCACAGTTGTCAAGATCCTGGGCCTGGATGTGCCGGCCGAGTGGAACGAAGCGATCATCAGATAAACCGAAAGGGACTTCCGGAAACGGAAGTTCCTTTTCCGTGTCACGTGCCGGGTACGCGTATTCCGGTGTAAACTGTACATGAGGTGAACATATGATTTTCTATCTGCCCGGATGTGATGTCCGGAAAAACCATCCCGAAGCCGTCGGGAAAATGACCGCCTACATGGAAGATCAGGGCCTGCGCCAGGCTGTGTGCTGCCGGAAAGATCTCGGTTATATCGGCGAAGATGACGAGATCATCCAGAACTGCACGCTGTGTGACCTGGTGCTGCGGGAGCGTCTGCCGGAGAATACCGTCCGCAGTCTTTATGAATTCCTGCTGGATACCGGGTTTGACTTTCCGGACTACTATGGCCGGGTGATAACGGTGCAGGACTGCTGGCGGACCCGGAACAACCGGCCGCTGCAGGACGCGGTGCGGGAATGCCTGCGGCAGATGCATTTTACTGTCCGGGAAGTTGCGGAAAACTATGAGAATACCCGGTTCTGCGGCGTCTGGCTGAACAATCCGGCGGCCCCGGACCTGTCAGCCGTCACGCCGGAGCTGACGGCGTATCTGGATCAGTACCGGACCATCCTGACCCCGGCCGAACAGCAGGAAAAGATGAAGGAATGGGTCAGCCAGTATAATACAGAATATACGGCGGTTTACTGCAATGGCTGTGAGCGCGGCATCCGGCTGGGCGGCGGTCATCCGGTGCATATGATTGAACTGCTGACCCGGGACCTGTAAGGAGGACAATATGGGGCTGTTTGACAGACTGAAGAAGAAAAAGGAAGAACCGGAACAGCCGGCGGAAGAAGTGTGCACAGCCGGCTGGGACGCGATTGAACAGGAATTCCTGCGGGTGTACCCGGGCCAGGACAAACCGAAGCACTACGGCACGATCATCAAGTGGATTCTCGGCGGGAACGACCCGCTGGACGGGATCAGTGTCTATGACGGCGGGGATTACTGGCACTTCGTGAGCTTCGGCCTCACCGAGATCTATGACAAGGAAACCGATGATCCGGCGGTCAGCGGCTATGGCTATGAACTGACATTGAAACTGAAGAAATACGATTTCGAGGATGAGGAAGGGGAACTGCGGAATATCTGCGGCATCCTGCAGATGATTGCGCGCCTGACCTTTACCAAAGGTGAAATCTTCCGGCCGTATGAATATCTCTATACCGGCCAGCAGGCGGGTATCGACGCGCATCAGAAGAGCAATCTGACCGGTTTCATCTGCGTTCCGGACAGCACCGTACAGGCGATTGACACGCCCAACGGCCGGGTGGAATTCCTCGAACTGATCGGCATGACGGACGCGGAACTGAAAACCCTTTCGGATCACGCCTCGGTGGAAAAGCTGTACAAAGAGTATGCGAGTGATCTGACCGATTATCACCGTCTGTCAAGGGTATGAAAAGAGACAAACAAAATTGCTGCGATCTGCTTGCAGGTCTTGTACTTTTGAGACGGGGATAGTATATTAAAAGCGTATCCTGAACCAGCGGAGGTTTGTGCTCTGTCGCCTGATGGACGCATGGACCTTTTTCACGGGGAGGATCATAGAATAGGAGATTTGTAGTACAAATGGCAACAGGTAAGGTTAAGTGGTTCAACGCTGAAAAGGGTTATGGATTCATCACTGCTGAAGACGGAACAGATATTTTTGTTCACTACACAGCGATTCAGGGAGAAGGGTTCAAAACTCTTGATGACGGGCAGGAAGTCAGCTTTGAAGTTACACAGAGCGACCGCGGCCCGCAGGCATCCAACGTTGTTAAGCTGTAATTGAGTGGAGCCTTAATAGACCCGAAGAAGAATACCTGACAAAGGTATTTTTCTTTTCTGCCTGCATATATATAAAGAAAAAAGAGTTTCCGGCAGGCCGGAAGCTCTTTTTATGTTCAGATCGGGATGTGATAGATCAGCGCGTCTGCACTCTCTCCGGTCAGCTGCCGGAAGGCTTCGATGTAGGCGTTCAGCTGGGTGCGGTGCGTTTTGAATTCATAATCTGTCTTGAAGTCGATGATATGCCACTGCCCGTCCCGGCGGTACAGGGCATCGATGGTGCCGTTCCAGATGTCCTCCCCGTCCCGGTAGCTGAAGGGCAGTTCGGTATGCACTTCATCGGCATTCAGCAGGACGGACAGGATATCAGCGGGCGCCTCGGGCTGCGGATAGCCGCCGGCATGGATCTGCCGGTAAACACGCTCCAGCAGCCGGTGGTAATAGTAATCCTCATCCTCGGTTTCTTCCCGGACAACCTGGTCAATCAGGGCTGACATTTCCAGGCGGTCCCGGCTGAGGACAAGCAGTTCCATCAGGCGGTGGACGAGCGTACCGGTCAGGGCCGGGTCTTTCTTGAAGCGCCGCGGCTTCTCATCGGCCGGCAGCGGTTCTTCTTCCTCTTCCTGCGGCAGTCTGCTCGGGGCTTTCAGACGGTAGGAACTGCTGTTTTCATAATCGTTCAGGACACAATCCGCGGCCGCTTCTTCGTACAGGGCTGCGGCACTCATACTTTCGGGCTGCGGTCGTTTGCCGTGACTGTCGTCGGTCACGCTGAAGATATCCGGGCAGTTTCTGTCAGCCAGCAGGGTTGTCCAGGTGGCCGGAACCTGCGCGCCGTCATGGATCAGGTCACCGATGATCAGGACCTGTTCGGCCCGGGTCGCGGCGACATACAGCAGCCGGTCGTTTTCGGCTTCGGCGCTGACGGTTTCAGCTTCCTTCCTGTCTTCATAGCCGGTAGTCTTGATGCTCTGGAACGTGCCGGTCGGCAGCTCGAAGAACCAGGTTTCCGGTTTCTCGCCGTACTCGGTGCGGCTGGCCGGTTTGCGCTCTGTGCGCCTGGCCGGGGCAGCCAGAATGACGATCCGGTTCTGCAGCCCCTTGACCTTGTGGGCGTTGGCAATGTGCACCCGGTTGGCGTCGCCGGTCAGGGCTGCGCAGCGTTCCAGGGCATTCTTTGTATCCCGCTTTTCTTCGAGATAGGCCAGCGCTTCCCGGTGGGAACGGATATTGCCGCCGGCTTCCTCTTCCCGCAGCAGGGCCAGCACATAGTAGACATACTCGATGTTGAGGGTGCCGGTTTTCGCGAAGACCTGCAGGTCATCGAGGATCCTGCGGAGCAGGGCGGAGGGGGCCATGTGGTACTGATGGCGGATCAGGTTCCGCAGCGTCCCGATATACGCCGGGTCATCTTCGGCGGGTTCATTGTGCAGGCGGTAGAAGTCCGGCATCATGGCAAACAGCTGCTCGTCGGCATAGCCGAAACAGCCGGATTTGAGCATCTCGGCGAAGTGCCGCTTCGAGTCATTGTTGACGATGAAGGCATAGATATCCATGACGCTCATCAGGGCCGGACACTCGGCAAGCTTCATGTCTCCCTCGACCCGGCAGGCAATGCCCTCCCGGGTCAGCAGGTCACTGATCGGGGAGATCTGGGCCTTGGTCCGGGTGATGATCATGAAGTCGCGGTAGTCGATTGTCCGCAGGGTTATTTCACCGTCCGTGCCCCGGTCGGCGATCCTGTACTTTTCGTTATTGGTCAGGCGGTTGATGATTTCGAGAATCTGTTCGGCATTGTCATCCTTTTTCACCGTGCCTTTTTTGGTGGTTTCCAGCACCGTGACCGGGTAGGAGAAAACACCGTTGAAGGCTTCTGCCGGAACCGGCGGCCGGCCGGCATCGATATCCTCAAAGGCGGCCTGGTCATCCGTGTCCTCCGGCAGGATCCGACGGAAAGCCGTATTGAACCAGTCACACAGCTGCGGCAGGGAACGGAAGTTGGCGGTCAGGCTGACAACGTCATAACCCTCGCGGCGGAAGAGATTCTCCACCCGCTTGTAGGAAGTGATGTCGGCATTCTTGAAGCGGTAGATGGACTGCTTCGGGTCACCGACAATGAAGAGGCTGCCGGGCCAGGCAAGGCACTTCGTCCAGTTCGGATCGAGTTCCCGGGCGGACAGGTAGAAGAAGACCTGGGCCTGGATCGGGTCGGTGTCCTGAAATTCATCGATCAGATAGTACTCGTACTTCCGGCGGATCTGGCGGATCAGCCGGCCGTTGTTGCGGGCGGCGTCTTTCTGCAGCGCCTGGCAGAGATAGTAGAGGTAATCGAAGAACGTCAGGATGCCGGCTTCCCGCAGCCGGTCGGCCAGCGGCCCGGTGCAGCGTTCCGCAAAGGCGGCCGCCCGGACGAAGGCCTGGTCCGTCAGCTGCCTGAGCAGTTTATCCGCGCGGTCATTGATCGCATAGTATTCGATATCAGGAACCTTTTTGCGGGTATTGTACTTGGGCTCGAACCAGTCGTACAGCCAGGGTTCCCGGTCCATGGCAGCCTTGTCCGGGATCAGCCGGTAATCCTTGCTGACATCGTGCAGGACCTGCAGCACATCCTGGTACTGATCAGCGATCAGCTCCGCCGGATCGAGTTCCGTGTTGACCAGGGTATCCCAGGCTGTCCTGATAAAGGCGGTATCCTTGACCGGTTTCCATTCCGGATGGGTGCGCAGGAACTGGTACAGCCGGAAGAAATCCGCCTTGTCCTGCGGGGACAGGAAATCTTCCTCGGCGACGGCTTCCTGGCCATAGTGGAAGCTGCCGTGGCGGACCCCCATCATCTTTGTCATCAGGTTGATGAAGGCCTGGCGGGCCATGGCCGGATACGCAAAGAGCTTTTCAAACCGGCCCAGGTCCTGCTGGACAGCAGCGCCGTACTGACCGCTTTTCATCAGGCCGTACTGACGGCTGTATTCATCAGCCATGGCTTCGGTTTCATACGCCGAGGCATTGGAAGGAATCCGGCTTTCGGACGGATATTCGGACAGCAGGAGGTTGCAGAAGGCATCGATTGTCCCGAGGAAGCAGAGGTCGATGTTCTTCAGAGCCTCGGCACAGCGCTGCCTGGTCAGATCGGTGGGGGCCGGAAGTTTTGCCGGGCTTTCCGCATAGCCTTCCGACGGTTCCCGCATGCGCTCGCTCAGCCGTTTCTGGAAGCGCTCGTAAAACTCGTTGGCAGCCGCCTTGGTGAACGTGATGGCGCAGATCTTGTCCACGGGTATGCCGCTTTCGACCATGGCGACCATGCGCTCGACCAGAATCGTTGTCTTGCCCGATCCGGCCCCGGCTTCAACGAAGAAGTTAGTATTGATTTCCCGGATGATGCGGTACCGCTCATGCTCATCCGCCAGTATGTTCGTACGCATCAGTTATCCTCCTTGCCAAGGCCGCACAGGCGCGCGAAGTGGCAGAAACGGCAGGGGCCCTTTTCCGCCCTGGCGTTCTCAAGCCGGCTGAAGCTGTTGTTTTTCAGGGCTTCACCCAGTTCATCCAGCATGTTGTTCATGACGGCGATGTTCTCCGGGGTGTAGTCGATGCGGACCCGTTTGCGCAGCCGCAGGTACCGGTAGACACATGTCCTGATGTCAATCTCATGATCCGTCAGGATGAACGCGTACAGCATGACCTGCAGGCAGGAGGCGACATCGTTGTCCTTGTGGAGCACTTTCCGGCCGGTCTTGAAGTCCGCGATCAGGTCCAGGCCGTTGGCATCCTGTTCCACCCGGTCCGGATAACCTTTGACAATGATGCCGGAAGGATGCTTCGCGAAGAGTTCTTCTTCCGCGGCCAGTACGGTATTCTTCGGGTCATCCGCATAGGCATTGACCATCATGGTGACAAACCGGCGCTTTTCCCGTTCGGCATCCTGGGGGTGGACAGGGATCCGCTTTGTCAGGTAATCATCAAAGGCATCCTCGGCCATTTTCCGGAATTCCCCGGCACTGACCATCTGCGCAGCCAGGTCCTCAAACAGGGCATGGGCCATGGATCCGAAGTCATTGGCGGGGATGATCTCCAGCGGGTCATCTTCATCGTCTTCGTAAATACCGAGGATGTTGCGGTAATAGAACATTTTCCCGCAGGCAAAGTATTGCTCAATGGCCGAGGGCGAGAAGGTGCGGCGCAGGATGGGCTTTGCCTCAGCGTCCGGAGCCGGTGGATCCCAGGTGATGGCGGCGCGGCTGAGGGCCTGGCCGATGCGGCGGACCGGGTTGAGCCGGTTGGCAAAGAAGCCGGTTTCCCGCATGTCATTGCTAAAGGTATCCAGCACCGCTTCGGGATGCAGGGTCCGGTAATACTCAAACATGGCGCTGGACGGGTTGGCCGTCTTGATCGTGGCCATGTTGTAGGAAGCGTAGGACAGGGTCATCGCCTGGCCCAGATGCGCGGCCATGGCCAGCACGGTATTCAGTTCTTCCTTCTTCCGGCTGATGGTATTGACGGAAGTATACGGACAGCCGGGCATGAACCGCTCCAGATCATCATCCAGGAAGAGATAGTTTTCCCTTGGGGTGCCCGGGAACGCATCGGCAGAGAGGCCGAGTACGTAATTGTGTTCCCGCAGCGAAAGCAATGCGCCATGGATGGCAGTCAGGTGCAGACAGCCGGGCCGCGGGGTCTGCCGCAGGATGTTCCCGGCGAGCAGGTTGACAAAGATATCCTGCCAGTCACCGCCGGTATTGGCAGTATACTCCTCGATCAGGTCAGCCAGCTGCACCGCCCCGGTTTCGTCCAGATCATACTCGAGGGTGTGCTCCGGCCGTCGGCGGGTATAGGTGCGCAGCAGAAAGGCAATGCCTTTATGCAGTTCCCGGCTGAAGATTTCCATCGCATTCATGACCGCGTCCTGATCAGCCATGCGGGCCTGCAGGGCCTCCCGCTGCGTTTCGTTCAGTT
>JAFOIT010000155.1 GCA_017420585.1 Solobacterium sp. | reverse complement strand
TACCAGGTCCGAAGGCGCGAAAGCCTATGCGGCGCTGGTCAAGGAAGTACTGACGCAGAATGAGAAGGGAGGCCGATGATGGCAGAACGGAACAAGAAAGCACTGGGACGGGGGCTCGACTCGATCTTCGGGCAGGACGTCAGCCAGTTCCTCGATGAAATCCAGTCAAACGGCCGGGAAGCGCCGGGCCGCCGGGAGATCGAGGTGGCGGTCAGTGAGATCAGGCCCAATCCCTATCAGCCCCGGAAGGAATTTGATGAGAAAGCCCTGAACGAACTGGCGGATTCCATTAAGCTGCACGGGATCTTCACCCCGCTGCTGGTCCGCAAGAGCGTGCACGGGTATGAACTGATTACCGGTGAGCGGCGCCTGCGGGCGGCCAGGATTGCCGGCCTGACCACGGTACCGGCGATCTCCGTCGATTTCACCGATGAACAGATGATGGAAATCTCCATCCTGGAGAATGTCCAGCGTGAAGACCTGAACCCGATTGAAGAAGCCTCCGCCTATGAGAGCCTGATCAGCCGGCTCGGCTACACCCAGGAAAAACTGGCCCAGCGGGTCGGCAAGTCCCGGGAATACTGTGCCAACATGCTCCGGCTCCTCAAGCTGCCGGCCGATGTACAGGATATGGTGACGAGCCGCAAGCTCACCATGGGCCATGTCCGGCCGCTGCTGGCCCTGAAGGATGAAAACGAGATGTATGACGCCGCCCTGCACGTGCTGAAGAACAAGATGTCCGTGCGGGAAGTCGAAAAGTATGTCCGCGAACTCAACGGCGGGAAGAAGAAACATGTCCGCCGGGACAAGGTCAAAGATCCGTGGATACGTGATCTGGAATACCGGCTGTCCGGCAAGCTCGGCACAAAAGTCGAGGTGACCGGCAAGGCCCTGACCGTCAGCTACAGCAGCACGGATGACCTGAACCGCATCCTCGAACTGCTTGGCTGCCTGGAGGAACTGGAGGGCTGACCGATTTGTTAAATGCATGAATTCTTTCACAAACATGCATAAAAGGCTATCAGACAATCATATAAGATTGATGTGGCCGGCGTCCGCTTCAGGGTTGTAAAGCGGTGCCGGAACAGCTATTATTAATAAATGCTGGGATAGTGCAAATGACTGCGAAGACCTGGAAAATTTACCGGATCCTGTTGGGCCTCTCGATCTGCCTGGCTGCCGTGGACTGGCGACTGACAACGGGGTATGTCCTGGGGGCAATCGGCAGTCTGCTGCATCTGAAGCGGGTGGAGCGCTACTGCGACATCGTGCTCGGCCTGAATGATGCGTCGGAAAAACAGGCCCGGATCAGCTTTCTCAGCAATTACGCGCTGATGGCGGCGTTTCTGATACTCGCTGCCGTTATGCCGCAGGTATTCAACCTGTTTACAACAGCCATCGGCCTCTCGGCGGTGAAGATCGCCCTGGTGGCCGAGGCCCTGACTGACAGAAAGGAGGGTGGAAATGGAGCTTAAACTGCAGGCGGATGTGTTTTATATCCTGCTGGTAACCCTGATTATCGTCATGGCGTTACTCATTATTTCCGGCAGGATCAGGAAGGCGGATCCGCTGGCAAAGCCGTCCGGCCTGATTGTGGCAGTGCTGACGGGAGTGGAAAAGGTACACCAGACGGTCAGTGAGAATGTCGGCCCGAAGAATGCTGAACTGTTCACGCCGTATATCCTGACCATATCGATTTATATTTTCCTTTCCAATATCATCAGCCTGTTCGGCGTATCATCGCCGACGGCCAACCTCAGTGTTACGCTGACCCTGGCGATCATCACCTGGATCATCACCCAGGTGGCATCGTTCAAGTACAGCGGGGCAAAGGCGTGGTTCCACAGTTTCCTGGAGCCGATCCCGGTGTTCCTGCCGATCAACGTACTGAGCAAGTTCTCTTCGATCATCTCCATGTCGCTGCGTCTGTTCGGCAATATTCTCTGCGGCGGCATCCTGATGACGCTGGTCTATGCCGGCGCGCAGGGACTGTCCAACATGATTGCCGGGTGGTTCGGCGCCAACGGCAGTGTATTCAACTTCATGGGCCCGGTCATCGCACCGGCGCTGCATGCCTACTTTGACATCTTTGCCGGCTTCATTCAGACGCTGGTATTCGTTACATTAACCATGGTGTTCGTCGGGGTGGAAGTACCGGACGAATTAAAGCAGAAATAAAGGAGGAGCTTTCTATGGATATCGTTAAGGGTTTGATCGCAATTGGTGCAGGCATCGCTGTCTGTGCCGGCATGGGTACCGGCGTCGGTGAAGGTATTGCCGCGGGCCGTGCCATTGAAGCTATGGGCAGGAATCCGGAGATGCTGCCGCAGCTGCGTTCCAACATGATCCTTGGTATTGCGCTGTCTGAAACAGCCGCCATCTACGGTCTTCTGATTGCGATTATTCTGATCTTCGTATACTGATCAAGGTGGAAAGATGATTGACATTGATGTTTATAACCAGTTAATGCCCAATCCTCTGACCATGGCAGTACAGCTTCTCAGTACATTAGTTATTTTCCTCGTTGTCAGACACTACCTGTGGGCTTCCATCAAGGACTACCTGGCCCGCCGCTCCGACAAGATGCAGGAGGACCTCGACGCCAGTGAGAAAGCCCGGGCCGAAGCCCTGGCTGACCGGGACGTTGCCTCGCAGCAGCTGAAGGAAGCGGCCGTCCGTTCGGAGGAAATCGTGAACGCGGCTGTGAAGGAAGCCAAGACCCAGAAGGACACCATTCTTGCGGAAGCCGGCAAGGAAGCGGATGCGCTCCGCAAGAAGGCGCATGACGACATCGAAGCCGAGCGGCGTGAAATGTACGGCTCCATGAAGAAGGAAATGATCGAAGTGGCCATGGCGGCAGCCGAGAAACTGCTGGAAGACCAGGACGGGGTCAGCCTCGACCGGCAGGCAGTTGATGCTTTTGTAAAGGAAGCGGCAGTCCATGGCGAGTGAGGTCGCTGTCCGCTACGCGGAGGGACTGTTTGCCCTGGCAAGGGAAAACGGTACTGTCAAGGATAAGAAGGATCAGTGTGACATTCTGCTGAAGCTTTATGATGCGAATCCGGAACTGACCGGCTTTTTCCGTGCGGCAAAGATCACTGATGAAGAGAAGAAGGACTTTGTGGAACGGATCTTCGGATCGGTAGCGGACCAGGAAATGCGCAACTTTATCAAACTGCTGATCGATAAGGCAAGAGAAGGCATTTTAAGGGAATCCCTGAATGAATTCGTCCGCCTGGCGGATGAAGAACTGGGCATCCAGCCGGCTACGGTATGGTCGGCCCGGGCGCTGCCGGAAGCGGAAATGCAGCAGCTGAAGAAATCACTGGAAGAAAAGACCGGGAAGGAAATCCATCTGACCAACCGGGTCAATCCCGATCTCATTGCCGGCATCAAGGTAACCGTCGGCAATAATGTGACCGATATGACCATGCGGAGCCGTATCGATCATCTGAAAGAAACACTGCTGAAAGGAGGAGGACAGGCATGAAGGAAATCAGACCGGAAGAGATCAGTGCCCTGATCAAGGAACAGATCAAGAACTACGGCAACAAGATCCAGTCCGACGATGTCGGATACGTCATCAGCGTCGGTGACGGTATTGCCATGGTTCAGGGCATTGACAAGGCGATGTCCTCAGAACTGCTTGATTTCGGCCATGATATTTACGGCATGGTGCTGAACCTGGAAGAAGACCACATCGGTGCAGTTCTTCTGGGCGATGATTCACTGATCAAGGAAGGGGACGAGGTGCGCCGGACAGGAAGAGTTGTTGAAGTTCCTGTCGGTGATGCGCTGCTTGGCCGCGTTGTCAATGCGCTGGGCCAGCCGGTCGACGGCAAGGGTCCGGTGGTAACGGACAGGAGCCGGCAGATCGAACGGGTCGCGCCAGGTGTCATGACCAGACGTTCCGTTTATCAGCCGCTGATGACCGGTCTCAAGATCATCGACTCGATGATCCCGATCGGCAAAGGCCAGCGTGAGCTGATCATCGGTGACCGGGAAACCGGCAAGACAGCCATTGCGATCGATACGATTATCAACCAGAAGGGCAAGAATGTTAACTGCATTTATGTAGCCATCGGCCAGAAACAGAGCACGGTGGCCAGACTGGTGCAGAAACTGCGCGAAGCGGGCGCCATGGAATACACTACGATTGTCGAGGAAAGCGCCAGTGCGTCGGCCCCGCTGCAGTACATTGCGCCGTATGCCGGCTGTGCGATGGGTGAGGAATGGATGGAACAGGGCAAGGATGTCCTGATCATCTACGATGACCTGTCCAAGCACGCCGTGGCCTACAGAACGATGTCCCTGCTGCTGCGCCGTCCTCCGGGACGTGAGGCATACCCGGGTGATGTCTTCTACCTGCATTCCAGACTGCTGGAGCGGGCAGCCAAGCTGTCCGATGAACTCGGCGGCGGTTCCCTGACGGCCCTGCCGATCATTGAAACCCAGGCCGGTGACATCTCGGCTTATATCCCGACCAATGTCATTTCCATTACCGACGGCCAGATCTTCCTGCAGACCGAACTGTTCAACAGCGGTGTGCGGCCGGCCGTAGACTCCGGTCTTTCCGTTTCCCGGGTCGGCTCCAATGCCCAGACCAAGGCAATGAAGAAAGTATCCTCCTCGCTCAAGCTGGAGCTGGCGCAGTACCATGAAATGCTGACGTTTGCCCAGTTCGGTTCGGACCTTGACGCGGCCACCAAGAAGATCATCGATCACGGTTCCAAGCTGACGGAACTGCTCAAGCAGCCGCAGTACCAGCCGATGAGCATGACCGACCAGGTTCTCTCGCTGTTCGCGGCCAAGAACGGTTTCCTGGACCAGCTGGAAGCGGAAGAGATCAGCAAGTTTGAGAAGTTCATGCACCGTCACTTCCATGAAAACGAAAAAGCCATGGTTGATGAAATCACGGAGAAGGAAGTGCTTGACGATGATCTGAACGCGAAGCTGCAGGAAGCGATGCAGAAAGCACTCGATCAGTACAACCTGATCAGGGGGGCATAACAGATGGCGCAGTCCAAACAGGCACTGCGTTCCCGTATCAAGTCGGTCAATTCCACCCGCAAGATCACCAAGGCGATGGAAATGATTGCCAATGCGAAACTGTTCCGGCAGCGCAACCGGATGGAAGCCAACCGCGAGTATTCCGGCCGCCTGCAGGAAACAGTTGATGAAATCGTGGCGAAGAACAGCAGGATTGACAGTATCTTCCTGAAGAAGCACGCTGAAAATCCGGCCAGGCTGTCCATTCTGTTCTGCAGTGATCTCGGCCTTTGCGGGGCTTACAACCAGAACATGATGAAACTGGCCAGGGATACGGTCCGCAAGGAAGACCCGATGGTGGTGATCGGAACGAGTCTTTACCAGACGATGAAGGATCTCGGCTTCAACGTTATCAACGAAAGTCCTATTGAGACAGACAAGCTGACGTTCGACATGCTCAAGGCCTACATCGATTACGGTACGACCCGGTATCTGAACCAGGATCTCGGGGGCATGCAGATTCTGTACACCCAGTTCGTCAACACCATGACGTTCCGGCCGTGTACAGATGTGATCCTGCCGTGCACGGTGGATGCGGCTGAGGGCACCGGGGAAGAACCGGCAAAGCTGCAGGCTGAAACCCTGTTCGAACCGGATGCGGAGACGATCCTCAATTCGCTGATCCCGATGATGCTCAGCAACGTTGCCTACTCCCACTGGATGGAGGCGACCACGGCTGAGCAGGGCAGCCGCCGCATGGCCATGAAGACGGCTACGGACAACGCAGACGAGCTCAGTGAAGCACTGCTGCTCGAATACAACAAGGCGAGACAGGCCTCGATTACGCAGGAGATTACCGAGATTGTCGGTGGATCTACCGCTGTATAGAAAGAAGGTACATAACTATGACAGATACAGGAAAGATCGTACAGGTCATCGGACCGGTCGTCGATATCCGGTTTTCTCCGGATCACCTGCCAGCCATCCGGAACGCGATTCACATCAGCGTCGGTGACGGCTATGCCATGACTGTCGAAGTCGCACAGCATATCGGTGATGATATCGTCAGATGCATCGCCATGAGTTCCACGGACGGACTGGTCCGCGGGCTTGACTGCACAGATACCGGCGCCCCGATCAATGTACCGGTCGGCGACGAGGTTCTGGGCCGCATGTTCAACGTGCTGGGCGAACCGATTGACGGCCTGGGACCGGTGGACGCGAAGCTGACCATGCCGATTCACCGGGCTGCCCCGACATTTGAACAGCAGATGACTTCCGCGGAAATCCTGGAAACAGGCATCAAGGTCATTGACCTGCTGTGCCCGTATGCCAAGGGCGGCAAGATCGGCCTGTTCGGCGGTGCGGGTGTCGGCAAGACGGTCCTGATGCAGGAACTGATCCACAACATTGCCATCGAACACGGCGGCCGTTCCGTCGTTGCGGGTGTCGGTGAAAGAACCCGTGAAGGCAATGACATGTACAACGAAATGAAGGAATCCGGCGTTCTGAAGAACACGGTCCTGACCTATGGCCAGATGAATGAGTCCCCGGGCGCCAGAATGCGGGTTGCCCTGTCGGCGCTGACCATGGCCGAATACTTCCGCGATGAGGAACATCAGGACGTGCTGCTGTTCATCGACAACATCTTCCGTTTCACCCAGGCCGGTTCGGAAGTATCCGCGCTGCTTGGCCGTATGCCGAGTGCCGTCGGTTACCAGCCGACCCTGGCAACGGAAATGGGCCAGCTGCAGGAACGCATCACCTCGACCGACAAGGGTTCCATTACTTCCGTCCAGGCAATCTATGTCCCGGCGGATGACCTGACCGACCCGGCGCCGGCGACCGCGTTCTCACATCTGGACGCCAAGACCGTCCTGGACCGTTCCATCGCTGCCCTGGGTATCTACCCGGCGGTTGACCCGCTGGCTTCCGGTTCCCGTATGCTGGATCCGCTGGTCCTCGGCGAAGAGCACTACAACGTTGCCCGCCAGGTACAGCAGATTCTGCAGCGGTACAAGGAACTGCAGGATATCATCGCCATCCTGGGTATGGATGAACTTGGTGAAGAAGACAAGAAGATCGTGGCCCGGGCCAGAAGAATCAGAAACTTCCTGTCCCAGCCGTTCTCGGTCGCTGAACAGTTCTCCGGCATCAAGGGCATCTATGTCCCGGTCAAGGAGACCGTCCGCAGTTTCCAGGAAATTCTGGCCGGCAAATACGACGATCTGCCGGAGGCTGCGTTCTTAACAGTCGGCACCATTGAGGATGTCGTTAAGAAGGCAGAAACACTCGCATGATGATCGAAGTGCGGATTGTCACACCGCAGGGGATGTACAAGACATTTGAGACCTCCATTCTCAATGTCGATACCATTGACGGACAGCGGGGCATCCTGCCGAACCACGTCCCGGTGGTAACCATGCTCAAGACCGGCGTGCTCAACGTTGTGGAAAACGGCACGGACCGGAATTATTACGCGGTTGACGGCGGCCTGCTGTACTATCGTGACAACAAGGCTGAACTGCTGGTGGATGACATCCTGCACAGCAGTGAAATCGATGTCGAACGCCAGCGGGCAGGCATTGAGAAAGGCAACGAGATGCTCAGAACCATGACCGATGAGGCCGGGGCTGAAGAAATCCGCAAGAGAATCCGCATCCGGGAAAACCGGATCAAAGTCGCGGGAATGAAGTAAACAGGAGAAGTCACCTGGACAGGTGGCTTTTCTTTTGCCTGACTGTGGAAAAAGTGCTGACGGCGGCCGCAATTTCACAGATAATATAATTGTATTTGGTAAAATACAATTTGATAAAATATAAAGGAGGATAACAGAAATGATCTATGACTACACCGTTACCACCGGAACCGGCGAAGAACTGAACCTGGCCGCATACAAGGGCAAGGTCATCATGGTTGTCAATACAGCTACCGGCTGCGGCTTCACCCCGCAGTACGAACCGATTGAACAGATGTACCGGGATTATCATGAGCAGGGTCTGGAGATTCTGGACATCCCCTGCAATCAGTTCGGCGGCCAGGCTCCGGGCACGGACGAAGAGATCCATGAGTTCTGCACGCTGCACTACAATACAACCTTCCCGCAGATGAAGAAAGCCGACGTCAACGGTGAGAACGAACTGCCGCTGTACACCTATCTGAAGGCCGAGAAGGGCTTTGCCGGATTTGATGCGCATCCGTACAAGGAACTGCTGGAAGGCATGTTCGCCCAGGCTGACCCGGACTGGGACAAGAAGTCCGATATCAAGTGGAACTTCACGAAATTCATCATCGACAGGGAAGGGAATGTTGTTGCCCGTTTTGAACCGACTGCCGATATGAAAGATGTCGAAGCCTGCGTCAAAACCCTTCTGTAAAGCAGAAAACAAAAGGGATGACAGGAGATGATCCTTAAGACAGTCAAATTCAGAAAAGATGGTTTTTTACTCCCGGCCGTTTGCGTTCGGCAGGGAAAGGATTAATTCATCCCGGCATAAACTATATTTCAATACCGCCTGTAATCAGCACGCAGGCGGTATTTTCTGATCGGGAGGGGTTAACATCGGCCTGCTTTGTTATAATAAGTGCAGAAAAGGAGACAGCCTGCTGCCGGCAGGGCTTCTTCTGTCTACCTGAATCCGGCTGCTCTGCCGGATGTCATCAGAAAAGAAGAGAGGTAAGTTATGAAGTATATTGATATGCATTGCGACACGGTCATGCTTGTGTATTTCTCCGGTCAGGAGAATCGTGACATGTATGATCAGCCGAATCTGATGATTGATTTCAAGCGCATGCAGAAGGGTGATGCCCTGGCACAGTTCTTCGCTGTGTTCCTGCCGCCGCAGGGCGCGTTTGGAAGATTTCATCATCCGCTGATCGGTGATGAGGATTATATCCGCATTGCCCGGCAGACAATTCTCGACAGCGTGGCCGCCCACGATGACATCATCCGCATGGCATATACTGCCGAAGACATTGAGAAGAACCTGGCAGACGGCCGGATGAGCGCTGTCCTGACCATGGAGGATGGCCGGGCCGTGGACGGGAAACTGGAAAACATCAGGCGTTTCTATGATCAGGGGTTCCGGGCCTGCTCGCTGACCTGGAATTTTTACAACTGCTTCGGGGCGCCGAACAGCACCGATCCGAAGATCATGAATGACGGCCTGACAGAATTCGGCAAGGATGGGGTCCGCTATATGCAGGAACTGGGCATGCTGGTTGACGTATCGCATCTGTCCGACGGCGGTTTCCGGGATGTCGCGGAAATCTGCACAAAGCCGTTTGTGGCAACCCACTCCAATGCCCGGGCAGTCGGCCCGCACCAGCGCAACCTGACCGACGAACAGATCAGGATCCTCGCCGACAAGGGTGGGGTCATGGGCATGAACTTCTATCCGATGTTCCTGAATCCGGATATGAACAGGGACGAAGCCAGTGCCGCCATGATTGCCAGACATGTCAGACATATCGCCGATGTGGGCGGTGTGGATGTCGTCGGGATCGGCACGGACTTCGACGGTTTCGAGGGCAAGAATGAAATCATGTCCTCTGACCGGATGCCGCTGCTGGCTGACGCGCTCAAGGCGGAAGGCTTCACGGAAGCAGAAATCGAGAAGATCTACTTCAGGAATGTCCTGCGGGTTATGAAGGACGCCGTCAGGTAACCCACAAAACAGTCACAGAAGAACTGTCCGTATGCCAGCGGGCAGTTTTTTACGGAGACAGATTATACGGCTGAACCGGTATGGGAGGACAGGCTGCATGTGTACCAGGCACGGCATGGTAAAATATATGCAGGAAAAAGAGAAAGCAGGAACAGATATGAAAAAAATAGTTGCGATCAATGCCGGCCCGCGCAAGGGCTACAACACAGACACACTGGTCAGAAAAGCAGCTGACGGCGCCGCTGCGGCCGGCGCTGAAATCATCTGGTTTGATCTGTACAGACTTGAAAAGTTCACCGGGTGTATTTCCTGCTTTGCCTGCAAACTGGAGCCGAATCTGGGCAGATGCGCTGTCCGGGACGGATTGAAGCCGGTGCTGGATGCGATCCGGGAGGCCGACGGGCTGATCATCGGCACCCCGAATTATCTCGGTGATGTGACCGCCATGTTCCGGGCCCTGTTTGAACGGCTCATCTTCCAGTCGCTGACATACCGCCGGGATGTCAGGAACCGCAACGAGCATCTGATCCCGGTGCTGATGATCATGACCAGCAATGCTTCGGAAGAGTTCTATGCGAAGGCCGGCTATGACGCCATGCTGGAACGGTACAGGGGTTCCCTGAATACCTTTGTCGGCCCGACGGAAATCATGACCAGCACCGACACCCTGC
>JAFOIT010000154.1 GCA_017420585.1 Solobacterium sp. | reverse complement strand
TGAGCCAGGGTCAGATCATCGCCACAATCGTCAACTTCTTCTGCATCCCGCTGAAGAACCTCGGCGCCGGTCTGGCTTCTGTCGGTATCTCCATGGTCTGCACAATCGTCAACATGATCGTTCCGTCCGCTTCCGCCAAGGCTGCCATCCTCTGCCCGATTATCAAGCCGATGTGCGAAAACCTCGGTATCACCCTGCAGATGGGTGTCCAGGCACTGGGTTATGGCGACAAGCTGACAAACATCATCTCCCCAGTTCTGGGTACAACTGTTGCGGCCCTCGGCCTTGCCAACATCCCGTATGACAAGTGGTTCAAGTGGGTATTCCCGAAGATCGCCTACATCGCAGTCATCTGCTGGGCTTCCCTGTATGTTCTGTCGATGCTTGGCTTCGCGTGATTCTCTGAACGAAAACAAGTCAAATAGTATTAGAAAGCATATTTCCTGGTCAAAACAGGAGGTATGCTTTTTGTTGTTTGGTTTTTAATTATAACGATATATGCATAAATAATGCCATTTATATGTATAAAAATGCATTTTCTATTATGTTTTAATAGCAATGTATGCATGATTTGTATCGTGTATTACATATTATCTCTATCAAAATGAATAAAATGGTATTACCCCTGCAAAACAACTGACATCGGGAAAGAGAGGTACAGGATGGCAATTACAATATCTGAGCTGATTTACTTTCTGAAAACCGCGGAGCTCCAGAATGTGACCAAGGCCGCGCAGGAACTGCATATCATGCAGCCATCCCTGAGCCGCTCCATCTCCGCCCTGGAAGATGACCTCGGTGTGCAGCTGTTTGACCGCACCGGCCGAAATGTTGTCCTGAACCGTTACGGGGAAATCGTGCAGAGCTATGCAGGCCGGATTATCAACCTGCTGGATACCATGCAGAATGAACTGAACAACGAAAAAGGCATCGGTGACAAGACAATCACTATTTCCTTTTCTTCCGCCTCCACGCATCTGGCGGTGCTGATCAGTGATTTCAATAAGACATTCCCGGAAATTCATTTCGATATCCTGCAGCACAATCAGCGTGAGATGAACGCTTTTTCCCGGCAGACCGACCTGAACATTTTTTCCAGTTCAGTTCCCATCAGCAATGACCATACTGTCATCCTGCTCGAAGAAAATCTTCTGCTGGCGGTACCGGAAAATGATCCTGCCGCTTCCATGCAGGAAGTCCGGCTTTCCGATTTCTCCGACCACGGCTTCATTGCCATGCAGAAATGGAATGACCTGCGCACAATCACAGATTATTACTGCAAGATGGCCGACTTTGTCCCGCAGATCCTGCTGGAAAGCGACAGTCCGCATACCGTCCGTGAGTTCATCAAGGCCGGTATCGGTGCCGCCTTTGTTCCGGAAATCACCTGGAGTGAAGTCAGCGGGGAAAACATTTCCCTGAAGCGGATCCAGTCCCCTTCCTGTGTCCGTTATATCTGCCTGTCATGGAATCCGACCGGATATCTCTCTGCCCACGCAGCCCGGTTCCGGGACTTCCTGATCAATCATTTTGAGGAATATGCCCGCCGCGGCAAGACGATCCGGTAAATTTATTCAAACGGACTGCAAAGTCCGTTTTTCCATGTCTTAAAACATAAAAACCGGCTCTGTACAGAACCGGTATTTGTTTCTTTACGATGATTATTTGAAGAACAGCAGCAGCATCCCTGCCGCAACCGCCGAACCGATGACCCCGGCCACATTCGGGCCCATGGCGTGCATCAGCAGGAAGTTGGAAGGATTGTACTTCTGGCCTTCCTTCTGGACAACTCTGGCTGCCATTGGAACCGCCGAGACGCCGGCTGCGCCGATCAGCGGGTTCGTCTTGCCGCCGTCCAGCTTGCTCATGAGCTTGCCCAGCAGAATACCGCCGGCTGTTCCCATGGAGAAGGCTACAACACCCAGAACAATGATCTTGATGGTCTCGGCCCGCAGGAACATCTCAGCCGAAGCATTGGCACCGACCGTAACGCCCAGGAAGATCGAAACAATGTACATCAGGGAATTCTGCAGGGCATCCACCAGGTGCGGTACCCGGCCGCTTTCCTTGATCAGATTGCCCAGCATGAGCATGCCGATCAGCGGTGCGGCATCCGGCAGCAGCAGGATCGTGAAGATCGTCACCACAATCGGGAAGATGATCTTTTCTGTCGTGCTGACAGGACGCAGCTGTTCCATCTTGATCTTGCGCTCTTCTTCCGTGGTCAGCAGCTTCATGATCGGCGGCTGGATGACCGGGACCAGGGCCATGTAGGAATAGGCCGCAATGGCAATCGCGCCCAGCAGGTGCGGGGCCAGCTGGCTGGTCAGCAGCAGGGCCGTCGGGCCGTCAGCACCGCCGATAATACCGATGGAGGCTGCTTCCCGCCCGGTAAAGCCCAAGAAGATCGCGCCGAAGAATGTAACGAAGATGCCCAGCTGGGCAGCCGCGCCCAGCAGCAGGCTCTTCGGGTTGGCAATCAGCGGTCCGAAGTCCGTACCGGCTCCGATGCACAGGAAGATGAGCGGCGGATAAATACCCAGATCAACACCCTGGTACAGGTAGTAGAGCAGGCCGCCGTGTTCATCCCCGATCGCATGCTTCATCAGACCGGCAAACGGGAAGTTTACCAGCAGCATGCCAAAGGCAATCGGAATCAGCAGATACGGTTCGAATCCTTTTTTGATAGCCAGATACAGGAACAGACAGGCCAGCAGGATCATGACCAGATGGCCCGGGATCATGATCCCGAACAGTTCTGTGTCCAGAGCGAAGATCTGAGAAAACCCTGTACTGTTCCAGAAATCGAGCAGTATATCAAGCATGAGGGCTCCTCCTATCGCAGGGATACGAGCAGGTCACCCGCAGCCACTGTCTGGCCCTTGCTGACGGAAACAGATGCGACCGTGCCATCGGCCGGAGCAACGATTTCGTTCTCCATCTTCATGGCTTCAATGATCACCAGGGTCTGGCCGGCCTTGACAGCATCACCGGCCGCGACATTCACTGCCAGGATTGTTCCCTGCAGCGGGGCGGTCACATCACCGGCACCTGCCGGGGCAGCCGCTTTCGCCGGAGCAGCCGGAGCCGCAGCGACCGGGGCCGGGGCAGCCTGAACAACCGGAACCGGCGCAGGCGCCGGGGCCGGACCGGCACCGGACTTGACGAATCTCGTCGGGGCCTGACCCTGGTCATAGACCGGAGCCGCAACTCTTTCCATCGGTGCTTCAATATTGCCGGTAACGGTACCGAGTTCTTCTACTTCTACTTCGTGTGTCTTTCCATCGACAACAATGCGGAATTTCTTAATCATCTTTCTATCCTCTCTTTACTGCAGTGAATTTGTTCTTGAAATACGGCCCCAGTCAGACTCCCCGCTGACCGGGCGGATGCTGCGGACAACAAACTGGCTTGAGTTCTTGCCCAGATAGGCAGCGACGGCGGCGGTAATGGCCGCGGTGATTTCCCCGCTGTCCTGTACCGGTGCTTTGACCGGTTCCGGTTCCGGGGCGGCCGCTGCGGCAACTGCCTGTACCGGGGAAGGTGACTTCTTCCGGTTCAGGATTTTCGCTGTCAGCGTAATCAGCCATGAAATGGACAGCAGCACCAGGAAGACAACGGTGATCGAAAACAGGCACACCGTTACCGCCTGGGATAACGTTAACTGGTCTCCAAACATGATGGCTCCTTACAGCGGAATGTTGCCGTGCTTTTTCAGCGGCTTGCTGACCCGCTTGCCCTGCAGTGATTCAAAGGCAGAGATCAGATACTTTCTGGATTCATGCGGCATGATGACATCATCCACATAACCGCGGGAAGCCGCGATATACGGATTCATCATGGTATCCTGATATTCCTTGATCCGGGCTTTTCTTTCAGCTGCCGGATCTTCGGCATTCTTGATGGCTCTGGAAAAAATGATGTTGGCTGCACCCTCAGCGCCCATGACGGCGATTTCGGTATCCGGCCAGGCGTAGACGAAGTCTGCCCCCAGGTGCTTGGAGCACATGCCGATGTAGGCACCGCCGTAAGCCTTGCGGGTAATCAGCGTGACCTTCGGTACGGACGCTTCACTGTAGGCAAACAGCATCTTGGCCCCGTGCCGGATGATGCCGCCGTGTTCCTGGGCCGTGCCCGGCAGGAAGCCCGGGACATCTTCCAGGGTCAGCAGCGGAATATTGAAGGCATCACAGGTCCGGATGAAACGGCTGGCCTTGTCACTGGAGTTGATATCCAGAACACCTGCCATGGCTTTCGGCTGGGAAGCGATGACGCCGATGCTGCGTCCGTTGAGGCGGATGTAGCCGGTGATGATATTCGGCGCGAAGTATCTCTGGTATTCGAAGAATTCGCCGTTGTCAGCGATCGAACGGATAATATCGTACATGTCATATGCCTTGTTCGGATTCTCCGGGACAATCGTGTCGAGCATCTCGTCTTCCCGGTTAAGGTCATCCGTACAGGCATACTGCGGCGCGGTTTCGTTGTTGTTCTGCGGCAGGAAAGTCAGCAGCGCGCGGATTTCCTGCAGGCAGGAATCTTCATCGGCACAGGCAAAGTGGGCGCAGCCGGAGATCCGGTTGTGCGCCATGGCCCCTCCGAGGGCCTCTGCGGTAACTTCTTCTCCGGTAACGGCCTTGATGACCTGCGGACCGGTAATAAACATTTCACCGGTACCCTGCACCATGAAGATGAAATCGGTGATGGCCGGGGAATACACCGCACCGCCGGCACACGGGCCCATGATGACGGAAATCTGCGGAATGACACCGCTCGCCATCGTGTTGTTGTAGAAGATGCGGCCATAGCCGGCCAGGGCGTCAACGCCTTCCTGAATCCGGGCACCGCCGGAGTCATTGATGCTGATCATCGGGCAGCCGACCTTCATGGCCGCTTCCTGGGTCGCCGCGATCTTCTGCGCATGCATTTCACCCAGCGAACCGCCGATGACGGTGAAGTCCTGGGCGGAAGCGTAAGCCATGCGGCCGTTGATCAGGCCGTAGCCGGTCACAACGCCGTCCCCGGCTGCTTCTTTCTTTTCCATGCCGAAATTGACACAACGGTGTTTCACGAACAGGCCGGTTTCGACAAAGGTGTCCGGATCAAACAGTCTTTCGAGCCGTTCCCGGGCTGTATACTTGCCCTGGCTGTGCTGTCTGTCGATGGCCTTCTCACCGCCGCCCAGACGCAGCTGTGCTTTCCGGTCCAGCATTTCCTGCTGCTTAACAGTAGTCATAGATTCCTCTCCTATTTCTTAAAGCTTGCCGGCGCTTCATACAGTCCGCCGGAGATTTCTGCGAGTTCATCAAGGGTCTTGGCTGCCAGCATATCCCTGTTGGCCCGGGCCGGATCAATATCCAGGTCTTCCGGATAGGCAACCTTGCCGGCTTTTCTGAGTTCGGCGATCTCTTCCTTTGTGAGCCTGTCACCCAGCGGCGTGCCCTGGGCTACAGCGCCCATCAGACGGCCTCTTTCCTCGGCGTTCTCTGCCATGTACAGGTAGGCAATACCCTGTTCGGTA
>JAFOIT010000153.1 GCA_017420585.1 Solobacterium sp. | reverse complement strand
CCTGCTGGCCGCCGCGGTCCTGATGCCGGTGCCGTATATGCCGGCCGGCCTGCTGGCGCTGTTTCTGTTCAACATGACCATGCCGATGACGCTGTACCGGCTGTACCGGGCTTATCCGGAGCAGCCCGGGTTTGCGTTCGGACTGCTTACGTTTGCGCTGTTTGCCGGTTTTGTGCCGCGGCTGGCGGGCCTGGCTGCTGCCCCTGTCACAGCCGGCATCGGCGGATGCCTGGTGTCAGCGGCCCTGTTTATCCTGATGAAGAAATCATGATGAGCGTCCTGTATCTGCTGTACCCGCTGGCCGGCACGATCCTGCTGGAAAGCCTGGCGGCCTTTGTGATGGGCCTGCGGGGAAAGAAGGAGTATCTCCTTCTGGCCCTGGTCAACGGCGTGACCAATCCGTTTGTCGTGGTGCTGACCGCGCTGACGGAGAGTGCCCCGGTAACATACGGCCTGCTTGAGCCGCTGGCCATCCTGATCGAATACAACATATTAAGAAAATACCTGGCCGGGCCGCGGATCGGCCGGCTTGTGATAGTATGTAACTGCATCAGTATGCTGGGAGGAATCATATGGTTAAAACTGCTGAACTGATTGTCCGGGATATCGCCTATTCCCCGACGGAGAGGCTGAGTGATATGCTTCCGGTCATTTTGCTGGCCGCCGCGGTGATCATCGTGTCACTGGTGCTGATCCGCCGGTTCTTCCGGAAGTAACTGCCGGACTGACCCGCCTGCCCCGGCAGGCTTTTTATGTTGCGCGGCCGGTAAAAACGGGTACAATAAAAAACTGTGAGTTCGGCTCACCGTCGGTAGCGGCTACCCGACGTAAAACGAAAATAAGGAGAAACAGAATGAACACAAAGAAAATGGTACGGATTGCCATGATTGCGGCAATCTATACGGCTCTTTCCCTCGCCCTGGCACCGTTGTCCTACGGCAACATCCAGGTCCGTTTCGCAGAAGCACTGACCCTGCTGCCGCTGATTTACCAGCCGGCAATCTGGGGTGTAACCCTGGGGTGCTTCCTGACCAACCTGATCGGGGCCATCATGGGCTTTAACCCGACAGGCATGATTGACGCGGTAATCGGCACGACAGCGACCCTGCTGGCGGCGCTGTGCACATATAAATTCAGAGACCGCAAAGTAGGCAAAGTCCCGGTGCTCAGCATCCTGATGCCGGTGATATTCAACTTCTTCTTCATCGGGGCGGAACTGGGCTACCTGCTCTTCCCGGACAACCTCCTCATGGGCAGCCTGATCTGCGGCGCGGAAGTCGCGGCCGGGGAACTGATTGCCGTATTCTTCGGCTGGATTATAATCAGCTGGCTTGGCAAGACAAAAATATTCAAATCATAGTACAATAAACGCATGAAAAAATTCATGACGTTTTTACTTGTACTGCTTTGCTGCGCGCTGGGAGTGGGAATCTCGCAGCGTATTTCCGTTGGCGAAAAGGAACCGGCGGAGACACCTGCCGCCAGCCCGGTGGCCGCGGCTTCGGAAAGCCCAGAGGCCACGCCGACCCCGGAACCGTCGGAAACCCCGGCTGAAGTGACGCCGGAACCGACGCCTGAACCAACACCTGAGCCAACCCCGGAACCGACCCCGGTGCCGACCAGTGAAACAGCCGGCGGGTATTCGGAAGATCCAATGTTCTATGACACCAACAGCCTGCTTGTCGTAGCCAACAAGGTGCATCCGCTGCCGGAGGGATATGAACCGGCAGACCTGGTGCAGCCCAATGTCGCGGCGTCAGCGTACTGGCTGGTCCGGGAAGAAGCCGCCAGGGCACTGGAAGAGATGTTTGCGGCGGCGGACAATGACGGCGTGCACCTGGTGCTGGGTTCGGCCTACCGCTCGGCTTCCTATCAGGCAACCCTGTGGAACGGCTATGTCAGCCAGTACGGGACCGAACGGGCAGACCGCATCAGTTCGCGGCCCGGTTATTCGGATCATCAGACCGGCCTGGCAGTTGATATCGTCATGGGTGACGGTTCCTACAACGGCTATAATTTCAACCAGGCATTTGAGGATACGGACCAGGGCAACTGGCTGCGTGTGCACGCCCATGAATACGGCTGGATCATGCGGTATCCGAAAGGCAAGGAAGAGATCACCGGCTATGCCTACGAACCATGGCATTTCCGCTATGTCGGCGTGGATTATGCGACGGCCATCTATAACGTGGGTGAGTTCGAATCGTTTGAAGAATATTTCAATGTTGAAGGCGGCATGGAATACCGCTGATAACAAAGGAGGATGGAAATGAAACTTTGGCAGAAAATACCGGCTTTCCTGATGGCAGTGCTGCTGGCTTTGCCGTCGGGCATTGCCGTCAAGGCGGAAGAAGCAGGGGATCCCGAATTTGATGATTACCTGATGGAAGAATGGATTGACAGCATGGAGAGTGACTTCCTCACCATGCATTATTCCGTCAAGGATTACAGGAAATACGGCATTGAGCGGCCGGAAGCGACCTGGGGTGAGATCTCCTATGAAGACTATGCCCAGGCAGCCGAGGATGCCAGAACCACCCTGGCCGAACTGGAAACCTTTGACTATGACAAGCTCAGCCCGTCCCAGCAGACAGACTACGATACCTATAAGCATTATGTGGAAAACATGCTGGTGATGTATGAGCATCCTGAGTTTGATGAGCATTTCAATCCGTACAACGGCACACTCAGCAACCTGGTGACCAACCTGACGGAATATGTCTTCTATGAAAAGCAGGACATTGATGATTACCTGACCATCCTGGCCGATACACCGCGGCTGATCGATGACATGATGACCATGACCCGGCAGCAGGCGTCCGAAGGGTTCTTCATGAACGATGAGACACTGGATACAGCCATTGAGGAAATCGGCGACTTTACCGAAAAGACCGATGACAGCGCGCTGATCATCATTTTTGAAAAGAACATCGATGCCTTTGCCGGCCTTACCGATGCCCAGAAGAAAGACTATAAGGACAGAAACCGCGCGATTGTGCTGAACCAGGTGATTCCGGCCTATGAGAAGGCAGCCACGGACCTGGAAAGCCTGCGCGGCAGCCGGACCAACGCTGAGGGCACGGCCGGTTATCCCAACGGCAAGGAGTATTTCACAGCCCTGGCCCGCTACAAGACCAGCACAAACCTGACGGTTGAGGAAATGGTTGCGGAGTGCGAGAAGGCCCTGGCCAGTTCCTGGGAATGGGCCATGAACAGCATCTATAAGTACGGGTTTGATGAAAACGGCAGGCGGCGCCAGATTCATTCGGTTCAAATGAAGGAGCCGGTGGAGATTCT
>JAFOIT010000152.1 GCA_017420585.1 Solobacterium sp. | reverse complement strand
GAACCGGGTGCCCTGGACGGCCTGTGCGGCAAGATCCGCCTGATTGCTGTTCCGGCAGAAGAAATGATCCAGCTGGCCTACCGTGAGGAACTGCGCAAGCAGGGTGTCATCAGCTACATGGGCGGCAAGGTTGAATTCATGCACAGAGGCATCCTCGACGGTGTCGACCTGGCCATCATGGTGCATACCGCAGCCATGGCGGAAGGTGACCCGTATGACTTCATCTGCGGCTACGGCAACAACGGCTGCATGGCCAAGACCATCCGCTACAAGGGCAAGTCGGCCCACGCCGGCGGTTCCCCGCACCTCGGCATCAACGCCCAGTACGCGGCCATGCTCGGCCTGCAGGCTGTCAACGACCTGCGTGAAACTTTCCAGGAAAAGGATACGATCCGCTTCCATCCGATCATGATGGGCGTCAATTCCGCCGTCAATATCATCCCGGATGAAATGAAGATCGAAAGCTATGTCCGCGGCCGTACAATCGAAGCCATGAAGAAAGAAAACACCAAGGTCAACCGCGCGCTGACCGGTGCTGCCCTCGCCATCGGTGCCGGCGTCGAACTGACCGACCGTCCCGGCTATTCCCCGGAAGTGCATGACAAGGCCTTCATGGAACTGGTTGAAAAGTGCTGCCGTGACCTCTCCGGTGACCGGGTCAAGTTCGATTACAACGAATGGAGCACCGGCTCTTCCGACTTCGGTGACATTACCTGCGTCATGCCGGGTGTCCAGTTCAACGCCTGCGGCGCGACCGGCACCTTCCACGGCATCGACTTCAACCCGGCTGATCCGGACCGCATGTGCGTCAACGCCGTCAAGGCACAGCTGTTCGTAACCGATGCGCTGCTCGCTGACGACGCGGCCGCCGCAAAGGAAATCATCGCCAACTACAAGCCGCAGTACGCTTCCATCAAGGAATACTTCGAAGACATCAACGACTTCATCCTTGACAAGGACGCAGTTGTCTACGATGAAAAGGGCAACGCCACGGTGGATTTCCAGAACACAAAATAATAACCTGTACAGCCCGGATTTTTCCGGGCTTTATTATCTGCCTGAATCAGGATGCATCACATGTATGGATGATCCGGAAAGGAGCACGGCAATGAAAATCACTGACATCAAGGTAATTCCCGCCAATCGCTTTCTCTATGTAAAGGTCTTCACCGATGAAGGAATCACCGGTGTCGGCGAATCCGGCGCCTGGGGATTCCTGCTCGCCTCCGGGGAAGCTGTTGAGAGCTTCAAGACATATCTGATCGGCCAGGATCCTCTGCGCATAGAGCATCATTGGCAGTACATGTATCATTGTTTCCACTTCCGCGGCGCCGCTGTCATGGGTGCCATCAGCGCGATCGACATCGCGCTCTGGGATATTGCCGGCAAATACTACGGCGTCCCGGTATACCAGCTGCTCGGCGGCATATGCCATGAAAAGATCCGCACGTATTATCATGTCGGCGGTTCCACGACCGAAGCTTTGCTCAACAGCTGCCTCGAGGCAAAGAAAAAAGGCTACAACGCCGTCGGCCACCTGTCCCCGTTTCTTGATGAACCCCGAACAAAACCCTACAGCGGCACCTATGCCGCAATGATCGCTGACGCGGCTGACCGCGTGGGAAAGATCCGCGAAGCCGTCGGAAATGACATTGATCTCTGCCTCGAACTCCACCGACGCATGAAACCGGCCGAAGCCATTGCCTTTGCGCATGCTGTTGAGCAGTATCACCCGTTCTTCCTTGAGGATCCCACAACCCCGGACAATTTTGATTCGATGGCCCTCATCGCAAGTAAATCCAATGTGCCGATCGCAACCGGCGAGCGCATTCATACAATTCAGGAATTCGAGATGCTTCTCGCCAGAAACGCTCTGTCCTATGTACGCACCAGCGTGTGCCTCTGCGGCGGCATCACCGGTACGCGGAAAATTGCGGCCCTGGCCGAAGCCCACAACACAATGATCGTGCCGCACAATCCCCTGAGCCCCGTTTCCACAGCCGCCTGCATGCAGATTGCCGCGGCTACGGAAAACTTCGCAATCCAGGAAATGCCCGATCACTACGGCATTGCGGCAACCGAACGTTACACCAGCGAAAAGGATTTCAACGAAGCAACCACCTTCACACAGGCTGACCTTGTCACATATGTGCCTGAAGTGGTCAATGGGTATGCTGTTCTCTCAACTGCGCCCGGCATTGGCATCGACCTTGTGCCGGATGTCGAGAAAAAGTATCCATTCGAGCGCCGCACGATCCTGACCCGTCTGCACGAGGACGGCTCGATTGTGGATCAGTAAGCCATTCCGCATCAAGAACCGATTGAGCCCGGATGATTCCGGGCTTTATAATGTTTTTGAGGAGGATGTATCCCATGTATGATCTGATTATCCGGAACGGTTATATCATTGACGGTTCCGGCAACCCCGGTTTTCACGCCGATCTGGCTGTCAAAGACGGAAAAATCGCTGAAATCAGCCGCCCGATCCTTGCCAAGGCAGAAAAGGAAATCGACGCGAAGGGCCATGTGGTCGCTCCGGGTTTCATCGATTCCCACAGCCATGACGACATCATTCTTGAACAGATGCCGGATATGAAGCACAAGCTGGAACAGGGCATCACCGGTGAAATCGTCGGCATGTGCGGGTTTTCCTGCGCCCCGGTATCAGACCGGAACAAGGCAGAGGGCCTCAAGGCGCTGAAATCGCTGATGAACGAAGGCAGCCCGGCTGACAACACATACAACCGGCTGTATTCCGATTACATCCGGCACGTACAGACCATTCCCACCGGGCCGAACTTCTACGGCCTGATCGGCCACAATATCATCCGCCTGGCCGTCATGGGCCCGGATAACCGGGAACCGACCCCGGCTGAGCTGGAGGAAATGAAAGCCTATGTCCGGGACGCCATGGAAGCCGGGGCCCTGGGTATTTCCCTTGGCATGCACTACACACCGGGTTTCTTTGCGAAAACCGATGAATTGATTGCCCTGTGCGAAGTCGCGGCCTCCTACGGCGGCATCATGACCCTGCACATGCGCTATGAAGACGGCAACCTGCTGGAAGGTGTCCGGGAAACCATCGAAATCGTCCGGGCTACCGGCATCAAGACCGTGATCTCCCATCACAAGGTCATCGGCACGCCGAAAGTCTGGGGTCTGACCGAACAGTCCCTGCAGATGATCGATGACGCCATTGCGGAAGGGCTGGACATCTACCTTGACCAGTATCCGTATACCGCGGTCAGCAGCACCCTGGTTTCCAACCTGCCGCATGAATATCTGGCCCTTGGCACGGAAAAAGTACTGGCTGCCCTGGCCGATCCGGCCGAACGGAAAAAGATCAAGGATCTCCTGCTGGCTGACCGGCCGGCGGAGGATTTCTTCTTCGGCCGCCTGATCGGTGCCAGCAAGACCCACCCGGAACTGAACAATACCCGGATCCTTGAATATGCGGCAGAACATGATATGGATCCCTATGATCTGTACTTTGATGTCATGCTGTGGGATGAACTCGAGACCAGCACTATCGCGTTCCTGATGAGCGACGAAGATGTGGACCGCGTCATGCAGCACCCGCGCACGATGATCGGCACGGACGGCCTGATGTACCCGGGCTGCCAGAGCTGTCATCCGCGCGCCAACGCCAGCTTCCCGCGCGTCCTCGGCCACTTTGTCCGGGAACGGCACACATTGGATCTGGTTGATGCCATCCGCAAGATGACCGGCCTGCCGGCCATGGTGTACCAGCTTGCCGGCAAGGGCCTCCTGCGCACCGGCATGGACGCCGATATTGTCATCTTTGACCCGGATACCATTATCGATGCGGCCGACTTCAACAACTGCTTCGAAAAAGCCCCCGGCCTTGACTATGTGCTGGTCGGCGGCGAAGTGGCAGTCAAGGACGCTGTATTCCAGAACGTATACAACGGCCGGTTCCATACCCGGTAAACACAGGCACAGAAACGCAAAAATGCGGAACCCGATACAGGTTCCGCATTTTTCCTTTCCGGCTGGTTTTATAGGAACAGATAGCCTATGGCCAGTCCGAGGGTTGTGCCGAACAGCAGTCCCATGAACTTGTTCTGCTCCGGTTTCTTTGCCCGTTTCAGCCCCCGGCCGTCAGCGGTGCCGCCGCGCATGGCAATCCGCACTTCCTGCTGGGTCTGCTTGCCGACCAGGCCGTAATATACCAGCATGCCCAAAGCCGCCATGAAGGAACGATTCATGGCCTGATTGGTCAGCAGCCGCATGAGGAACTTGACGATCATCATGCCGACAATGCTCAGCAGGGCCGAAGCCTCGAAATATCCGTACAGGATCGCCCGGTCAGGATCCCCGGCCGGCACTGTCTTTTCTCTTGGCAGCGGTTTCTTCTTCATAATCAGATATTACTTCACTTTGCGTCTGAATACAATTCACCCGCATTGACAGATAAAGGAGCACGGTCATCCGTGCTCCCTTTCAGACAGTGATGATATACTGTCAGTCTTCCTTTTCGATCCCGTACAGGTTCTTCAGGTCTTCCCAGGCACCCTTGGCCTTCAGGATTTCCACGTGGGTCATGTGCGGCTTCTTGGAGTTGTCGATATCGCTCTTCAGGAACTCGATCGCATATGTCGCAGCCCCGGCAGCACCCTTGACCAGAACATCTTCGTCAATGTCGAAGTACTGGTTGTGGTGGGCAGCCCCGACACCCTTGTCCGGATTCTTCATGCCGATGAAGGCAAAGACACCCGGCCACTGGCGGATATATTCGGCATAGCTTTCCGAAGCCATCCACGGCTCAGCATAATCGAGGACAGCATCGCCCATCTCCTCCTTGAGAACCTTTCTGGCGAACTGCGCGCATTCCGGATCATTGACAACCGCAAAGCCCGGCAGGGCATAGCTGTTGAAGGTTACATCGCAGTTGTAGGCAGCCGCGGTGTTTTCAATCAGCTTCTTGAATTCCTCATAGAAGACCATGGCTGCGCCTTCCCGGTCATAGAAGCGGATGGAACCGGCAAACCGGCAGTCATCCGGAATGACGTTCCAGGTCTTGCCGCCTTCGAATCTGCCGATGGAGCAGGTCAGCGGTGTATACGGATCAATCCGGCGCATGCGGATGCCTTCCATACCCTGGTAAATGGCTGCGAACGCATCCAGCGGGGACAGGGACTGGTCTGGTCTGGAACCGTGACCGCCGCGGCCGTGCAGGGTAACATCGAACATGATGTTGCCGGCCATCATATTGGTATCATTGACAACAACCTTGCCGGTTTCCAGCGTGGAGAGCAGGTGGATGCCCCAGCAGCTGTCGATCGTGTCGGAGATGCCTTCCTTGGCCATGTAGGCAAAGATATTCTTGACGTTGCCGGTCATTTCCTCACCGCGCTCAAAGACGACATAGACAGTGCCTTCGATATCATCTTTTCTGTCCAGCAGCACCTTGACGGCACCCAGCAGCATGCCCATGTGGCCGTCATGGCCGCAGGCGTGCATGACACCGGCGTTTTCGGATTTGACAACACGGAGTGCACCATTGAGAACTGTATCGGATTCCTGCACCGGCAGGGCATCGATATCGGCTCTGAGCAGAACCTTCCTGCCCTTGTCCTTTTCCGCCGGTCCTTTGATGGTGGCCAGGATGCCGCCGTGCGGGATGATGACGTGCTCAACACCCATCTTGGTCAGTTCTTCGGAGAGCTTTTCCACTGTCCCGTCTTCATGATCGGAGAGTTCCGGATGGGTATGGAAGTAACGGCGCATGGAGATAATATAGTCTTCATACTTTTTTGCCAGTTCAAAGTTGGTCATATAAATCCTCCCTTTCGATAATAAAAGAGTAACACAGAATCCAGCTGAAAGGATACCGCTTACATTTACAGAATTGTTTTCTGTGAATCCGGATTAATCTTCTTGAGAGGGAGCGTTCCTTTCAATTAATATATAGGCAGAAATGAAAATGCTCTGAAGAGCAGCAAGGAGGTCAAGAATGACAGACGGAAGAAAGTATATTCCCATGGCCGAGAGAACCGGCAATGAATCCATCGTGTATTTCACCCGGGATATTTCCCCGGAAGGCATCATGAAGGCGTATGAGAAAGTCTGCGCAAATATGACCGGCAAAGTGGCGGTCAAGCTGCATACCGGCGAGCCGCACGGCCCGAACTTCACCCCGGCTTCCTGGGTTCAGAAAGTCATGGAATCGGAACCGACCCTGAAGGACGCGACAATTGTCGAAACCAACACCTTCTATGCCGGTGACCGCTACACCACCGAACAGCACCTGAAGACGCTGGAAATCAATGGCTGGACGTTCTGCCCGGTTGACATCATGGACGCGGACGGCACGGTTGACCTGCCGGTCAAGGGCGGCAAGTGGTTTGATCACATGACCCACGGTTCCCACATGACCGATTATGATTCCATGTTCGTACTGACCCATTTCAAGGGACATACCATGGGCGGCTTCGGCGGTTCCAACAAGAACATCGGCATCGGCTGCGCGGACGGCCGTATCGGCAAGGGCATGATCCATGCCAAGGACGGGAATGACTGGGGTGTTGTGGAAGAAGAACTGATGGAAAAGATCACCGAGTCCACTAAGGCAACCATCGATTTCTTCGGCAGGAACATCACATACGTCAACGTCATGCGGAACATGTCGGTATCCTGCGACTGCGAAGGCGTGGCGGCTGCCCCGGTGGTAACCCCGAACGTCGGTATCCTGGCTTCCACGGATATCTGCGCCATTGACACTGCCAGCGTGGACCTGATCTACGCCATGTGCGAAGCCGACCATCATGACCTGGTGGAGCGCATTGAAACAAGACACGGCCACAGACAGCTGTCCTATATGAAGGAACTCGGCATGGGCAACAGCAAATACATCCTGATTGACCTGGACAATGATGAAGCCAGAATCTTGCCGAAGG
>JAFOIT010000151.1 GCA_017420585.1 Solobacterium sp. | reverse complement strand
GTATTCTTCCGGATGGGTCAGATAATTCAGCCGGTCCTGCAGCGTGCCGTCTTCACTGGGTTCCCGGTAGACGTTGATCCAGCTGCTGTCGAGCACCCTGGTCACCCGGCCGCATTCATTGCGCAATAGACTCCCGCACAGCAGCCACAGCCAGGCATTGACCAGGCCTTCACAGGAAGCCAGGTTCAGCTGGTATACCGCATTGTAGAGCACCTGGTCGAACACTTCGTCATCCATGGGGAATGGCTCGCCTTCCGCCTCTTCCCGGCTCATGACAGCCCGCTGCTGCACCAGGTCTTCCGTATATTCACCCAGCTGTTCATAGAACGCCTGCAGACTGTCTTCTGACAGCAGATCGAGCTGTTCCCGGGCATTTTCCTGCAGGTACAGCACGTTGTCGGGGTTGTTCACCAGCAGGCCGGCCACATGTTTCTGAATCAGTTCGGCTGCTTTTCTTTCCTTCTCCCGGTTGCCCTTAGCCGTGCCGATCAGCCGGCCGGCAATCTGGGTCACCCGTTTATCCTGACCGATATACAGCCGCTCATGAACCCTTACCGCATGGATTCTGTATTCCAGATCGATATACCTCGCATCCCGGCGGTCTTCACCGTCAGAAGGTTCTTCCACGATCAGCAGTTCACCAAGCCACTGATACAGTATATCCAGGTAATTCGGGGATTCCATGCCGCGGGCTGCGTAGTACAGATCTGTCACCAGCCCAAGTCTCAGTTCTGACGCACACTTCATTGCCGTACCTCCTTGTATTTTGATTGTATTGCACACGTCTGTACAAATAATCTGCCTGCCGGGAAAACTGCCGAATTACGCAGGAAACCGGTACTCAAACAGATCAATGCAGCTATTATGGAGATGAAAGAGGTCACGAATATGAAAAAACAATACCGCTTGGTTAAGCCGCTGTTATGTCTGCCGCTGGTGCTGGTCCTGGCCGGCTGTGAGAAACAGGCGGAGCCGCCGGTTCCGGAAGAAACCCCGGCAGACACCGGTTATCATGATCCGCTGGTGGAACTGAGTGAAGACTTCTACGGCGGCCGGAAAACCACCTGGCAGTGTGTCACCTTCGGTTCCTATCCTGCACAGGAAATCATCTCCGGCCCGGAATATACAGCCGTTGACGGATATGCCGTGGACGACAGTGATTACCTGGCAGACCCGGAACTCTATGCCGCCCTGGAACAGGCGGAATGGACAGGCCCTGATCTTGAACTAAACGGGGAACGCTACCGCCGGATCAGCCGGGAAGATACCATCAGTTGGGCAGCCGACCGGCCCCAGCACTTCCGCTGGGATGATGAAACGCCCTTCCGGTACTTTGCATATAAACCGATCCGCTGGCGCATTATCGAAGTAAACGGTGATGTCCTGACCCTGATGGCAGACCGGCTGATGGACTGCAGTCCCTATCATACCGAGGCAGTGGACGTCACCTGGCAGGACAGCACCGTGCGCAGTTTCCTCAACGGCTATGACAGTGATGCCAATCTGGCCGGGATCAGTTATGCCCTGCCGCAGGACAGTTTTTACGGCACCGCTTTCTCCGCTGAGGAAAAGACCGCCGTCCTGTCCACAGCCGTAGAAAACAAAAACAACTACTATTTCGGCACTGACTGCGGAGAAGATACAGAGGACTATGTTTATCTGCTGAGTGAGGCAGAGGTCTTCGCTTCCGAGGCGGCTGAACGGCACGGTTTTTACCCCGGCGACGGCATCGATGACCCGGCCCGCCGCTTCCGTCCAACCGTCTACGCCATGGCCAGGGGCACCTGGTACAGCCCGGTGGAATACTATCGGGGCAACGGTTTCTGGTTCATGCGGACCAGCGGCTATACACCGGCCAATGTCACCTACATCTGTGACTTCGGCTATATCTATAACCGCGGCACTTATGTCACCTGCAATGACTCCGGTCTTCTGCCGGTGATCCGGGTTGACAGCACAAAGGCTGAACTGCAGGATGCCGGTATGGTCAGCTCGACTGACATCCAGGAACGACAGGAAAAACTGAACTGACACACCGGTTTAATTACCAAAAAACAGGGACCGCAGCCGCGGTCCCTTTCATATATTCCTCTATTCTTCTGCCAGTATTTCTTCTGCCCAGACCCGCAGTTCATCCAGCGTATAGGCCGGGTATGAGCCGATGCCGTCCTCCTCGGCTGCGTAGATCCTGCCGGCCGCCGGCAGATAATTCAGCACGGACTTCCGGCCGTACCAGGACAGCGTCCAGCTGTCGGTATCCACAATAGCCATATAGCCGTACATATTGAAGTCACTGGACCGGATCTTCAGCATGATCCGGTGATGATCCGGGACACTGATGCAGTCAAGATCAAGGAAGTAACGGTCTGTCAGGGAGTCATCAATCATCTGTGAGAACACCTGTTCATGGGTTTCCGTATCGAGAATGTCCAGCCGGCCGGTATTGGTCAGTACAGCGAGGTATCTGTCACCCGGGATAAAGGCCAGGGACTGCAGTTCGCCGATGGAATACACGTCACTGAGTGATTCTGCCTGATTGTCCTTGATGTGATAGAGATATAATCCGCCCGAGCTGTCCCCGCAGGCAAAGACATCTTTTTCCGTGCCCGGTTCCAGCAGGGTGATCTCAGCGTCGGCCTGCCGGTTCTCCAGCTCATACCACGTTCCCTCCAGGGCATCATACAGATAGAACTGCAGTTCTTCTTTATTTTCCGGATGGCCGTAGATTGTCACAAAACCGTTGTTTCCGACGGTGAACAGATCCCCTTCCGGTTTCACGATCTGTCCGGTTTCCTCAGTCAGTGCTGTCTGGTCCAGCCACAGCCGCAGCGGCCCGGCCGGGTAATCACCGGAAGCGTCATAGACACTCAGGACCTGGCCGTTATACAGCTTCCTGGTATAGAAATCACTGCCGTTGATATTACGGAAGCTTTCTTCATCGATTCCTTCCGGATATGTGATCTTCCCATCCATGCCCAGGATCCACTTGCCGGCGGCAACATGTTCTTCATCCAGTGCGGTCAGGCTGTCAGAGCGGCAGTCATACATCCGGATGCCGCTGTCAGCCCCGAATTCCGCTGTCGCCAGGACTTCATCGGTCGCTGTGTCCCGCATGGACACCACCAGTCCGTCATTCGGGTAGGTCAGGACAAAGTAACGCTCCGGAACAACTGCCGGAATGACTGCGGTCCGGTAGGAAGAAAGACCTTCTCCCAGGGAGATATCCCGGCGGTGCGGGTCTGATATCACACCGGTCCGGACAATATCTGTCTTCTGCCCGCCCGGCACCGAGAGCAGTGCACCGTCATTGTCATCCGTGATCAGCCCGCCGCGGACCATGCCCGCCAGGGCCATATCCGTCTGGTCAAAGGTGGAGCCGATCATCGCTTCAAAGGTTTCCCCTTCCTCATCCGTCAGGTCAAAGACGGCTGTAAACCCGCCGCCGGAGGTAACCGTCAGCAGCTGGTCTTCTTCATCCAGCCAGGCCAGCTGTAGGATATCACCGGCCAGCGTATAGCTCTTCAGCAGCGTTCCGGTTGTCCGGTTCAGAAGATAGAGTGTGTCTTCCAGGGAGAACGCGGCCTTGTTTCCGGCAGCGATCAGCGGACAGAACCTGATATCGTTATAGTCCAGACGGAACAGGTCCCCGCCCGGTGTCATCTGCAGCGTGTGCGTGATGCTGTCAGTATCATAGGTCATGGTATCGGGGTGCAGGATCGTAATCAGGATACTGCCGTAGCGGGGATGATACTGCACCGTGAACATATCCCTTGTCTCTTCGTTGATATCGATGCCGAGGAACAGGTTGGACGGCGTCGCCACATAGCTGATCTGCCCGTCCATGAGGGTCTTGTTTTCTTCTGTATCGGCCAGTACGAATTTATAGCTGCCGTCACTGTAGTCCTCAATGCCCCGCTGATACAGCGCACAGCCGAAATATCTGCCGGAAGCGGAGAACGCCGCCCCGTAGGAATACGGTGTCTCGTCAGACAGGCTGATGATCCTGTCATCCTGGGAAAGCTGTATCAGGCCCTTCTCTTCCCCGGTCTGTGTATCCAGGAACTTCAGATCCGTAACCGGATTCACATCGTATGTGTCCGGGATGTAATACGTCCTGTCCAGCACCGCCGCAGTCTTCCCGTCCGGGGAAACGGCGATAAAACCGTTTTCCTCTTCATATTCGTAATTCCAGCGGATCGAGCCGTCCGCAGCGGATAAACCGATGGTATTGCCGGGATTCTTGCAGATGATGGTGCCAGACGCATCTGCCGGATACAGGCGGGAAAGCGCGCTGCCGCTTTCCTGGCCGGACTGCCACGAAGGCGCCTGCCAGAGCAGTTTTCCCTTTTCCGTGTCAAGTATGGAAACCATGCCGGCCGTATCACAGAGATACGCATACTTTCCGTCCGTTGACACCTGCAGGTCAGCGATGGCAGTTGCCTGCCGGTACAGCAGTTCACTGCTGTACTCGCCGTATTCATAAGCACCGAGGGTCCGGATCAGCAGGTTCTCTGCCCGGTGGTCATAAATGGACGGATCTCCGCTCGCCAGCGCTTCCACGGCATTGGTCAAAGCCAGCTTCCGGTCAAACGCGTTCAGTGCTTCATATCCGGCATCCACTTTCATGGCTGACATCCTTGTCTCAAGATCCCGGTTCTGCTCATTGATGGTTTTGTTCTGTTTCAGCGTCACGCCGAGGAACACCGTCATGGCCGCCAGCACCACCCCGGCCCCGGCCAGCAGCCGTGATGTCCGGGCCCGCCTCTCCCGCTGATAAAGCGCGTCAAACGGGCAGCCCAAAAGTGCCGCAAAGATGCGGATAATCTCCTTCCGATATGCTTTGCGGTCAATCGTGTGGTTCGCACCGCCGATATTGGCTGCCAGCGGCTCAATGTCCGCAATGATATTTCCCGCCGCGTCATAGCGGTGCAGCAGATATGGTGAAAAGGAAACCTCCGGCGTCCCGTCAGCCAGCACCGCGATGACGTGCTCACGGTCATGGGTCGCGATAAAATGCCGGATCTCCTGCTCACACCAGCGGGACTTCGGCAGGTCCGGTGTACAGATGACAATCAGGTACTCCGAATGATCCAGCGCATAGGTGATGCTGTCGGAAAGATTGGAAGAGATCGGCAGTTCGTCTTCATCGCGGAAAACAGGGCCGAACTTCTTGTCCCCGTTTTCATTCCGCATCTCCGGCGGGATGGTATAGTGCTCAATGCTCTTCTGGATCATCGCCGCGGCTTCTTTGTCCAGCGGCTTGTGCCGGTAGCTGATGAATGCTTTATAGCTTCTGGCGGCTTGTTCTGTCTGGTTTGTATGTTCTGGCATAACCTGCCCTTTCTGTCTATCTGTCACGGTTGGCAAGGGTTCCGATCAGTTCCCAGCCGTAATCGTCCTTGGCCTGATCTTCCGGGGTCAGTTCAGAGAATGGCCGCAGCGAAGGGTGCCGGCGCCGGGCATTGTCCCTGACCGGGGCATACTGCCAGCCGTTCATCAGGTGGAAACGCATCCAGCGCATATGCTCAATCTCCCGGTACCTGTCCCTGTCTTCCGGCCCGGCCGCCGTGAATTTCTCATAAGCCAGCCGGTACTGATTCTCATCCGGTTCACCGGCCGGCTGGTCCTTGAGCAGGATCCTGAGCTTGAGCGGCAGGTGGTCCGCCGAGGCCAGGTTGGACCGGCGGGTAAAGCTGCCCAGGTGGTTCCAGTCGGCCGTGCTGCCATACTGCTTGCAGTAGATCTCATGCAGGTACATGGCTGTTCGGTTCAGTTCGGTGCGCATGACATATTCCGGGCTCCAGATTTCCTCTT
>JAFOIT010000150.1 GCA_017420585.1 Solobacterium sp. | reverse complement strand
GTGGAGATGATCCGGGACGCGGAAACCATGTCCATCTCGGAAAGCTCCGCCCCGCTGGCCCACCATCATAACGGCATGCAGAACTACCGGTGCATCATGTCCCTGCTGGCGATTACCGGCAATATCGGGACGCCGGGCGGGCAGTACCCGAGTGAGGGGACCTTTGCCGAGCGGACCACCGGATATGAGACGCATGAACGGGACTTCATGTTTGAAACCTACCCGCAGGACGCGGACAAAGCCGTCGGGGCCGATGTGCATCCGCTGTGGTATGAACTGCGAAGGGACATGCAGGCCAACGACCTGGCCCAGAACATCCTGAACCAGGACGAGCATTCCATCAAAGCCCTGTACGCGCACGGCATGAACTACAGGATGTTCGCGGAAGACCGGAAAGTCCTTGAGGCGTTCAAGAAACTCGATTTCTTCGTGGATATTGACCTGTTCATGACCGACAGCGCCAAGTGGGCAGATATCGTGCTGCCCTGCTGCACATCGCTGGAACGCAGTGAGTTCAAGGGCTATCCGGGCGCGGTGATCATGTATACCCACCCGGTGGTGGAGCCGCTGGGTGAAAGCAAGCGCGATGTGGACATCATTACGGAACTGGCCAATGTCATGGGCATCGACGACCCGGTGCTGTGCTCGGGTTATGAGAATGCCGTGAAGTACACCTTCCGGGATGTGCCGGTGGACCTGGACAAGGTCATGGCTGATGACGGCTACACGAAGATCGAAGGGGTCAGCGTCAAAGACTCGGCATGGTATATGGAACACGGCTGGCGGACACCGACCGGGAAGATCGAACTGTACAGTGAGGTTATAGGGTCCCACCCGGAATGGGGGCTTGACCCGTTGCCTTCCTACACCCCGCCCGTTAATCCGGATCCGGAGAAGTATCCGTTCTTCCTGTGTTCCGGGGCCCGGCTGCCGCACGTCATCCACTCCCGTCTGCATGCCAGCCCGTGGGAAAGAAGCCTCCTGCCGGAACCGACCGCGGAGATGAATCCCGAAGACTGTGACCGGCTGGGCATTGAGTACGGCGATGACGTGGAGATTGTCACTTCGATCGGCAGCCTGAAGTTCAAGGCCGAGCCGACCGCCACGATCAACCCGGGACAGGTATTCGTGTACCACGGGTACCCGGAAGCTGATATCAACAGTATTATCCCGTACCGGGAGATCTGTGACCCGTACTCGGGTTATCCGGCCTACCGCAGTGTCTACTGCGCGGTGCGCAAAGCCTGAAACCGTGAATATTAATGTTAAACGGTTCCTGATGATTTTATGAATCTGCTGTTTTATACTACTGAGTAGTATCACATAAGGAGGAAAGCAATATGAAGAAACTGGTAAAGGCTGGCATGGCAGCCCTGCTGATATGCGCCATGGGTGCCTGCACGAAGAAAGAAGAACCGGCCCCGGAAACCGCTGAGCCTGAAGTTCAGGAAGAAACGGCAGAACCGGAACTGTCTGAGGAAGCGGTCGGCGCCTGGGAAGTGTATAAAGACGCGTTCGGCAAGAACCTGACCGATGATGACACGGCACACTTCGAGGCCGCGACGGAAGGCCTGACCGGCGTCGGCTATACACCGGTTGCGGTGCTGGCGAGACAGGTGGTGTCCGGCGAGAACACGGCATACCTGGCGCTCGGGACCACAGTGACGGAAACACCGGTCACGGACTTCTATGTCGTCGTTGTCTACAACAACCTGCAGGGCGGCTCGGAAATCCTGTCTATCAAGAAAATCGATCTGACTGATATCAAGGTAACAGAGGAAGCCCCGGCGGCAGACCTGCTCGGCGGCTGGACCGTGGAAGGCAGCGGCCGTCCCGGCAGCCTGACAGCGGATAGTGAAGCGGCCCTGATGACAGCCCTGGCGGACTTTACAGGCATGCAGATCATGCCGGTGAGCCTGCTGGGCACTCAGGTGGTATCCGGCATGAACTACCGGTACCTGATGACCGGCGCGCCCATTACCGGGAATGAAGAGGAAGCGGAAAAAGTCTACCTGGCCGAAGTGTATATGGACAAGGACGGCAAGGCGGAAATGACTGCCCTGCAGCCGCTTGACCTGCTGTACTACGTATCCCCGGAAAACTGATCAGCAAAAAAAGAACTGCCGCCAGCGCGGCAGTTTTTTCCTGGCATAGCACAGCCATGCATACGGTCTTCAGCGTATGACTGCAGATTACGATCATTTCTTTCCGATCATCCCGTTGACCAGCATGACAGCCTTTTCCATTTCCTGGTTTACCTTCTTCCAGTCATCGGCTCCCCAGCCGCAGCCGAAGCCGAAACAGTTGATGTCGGTAAGGATATTGCCGCTGCCAAAGAATTCATTGCCGTCATACCGGATTCTCCAGCCTTTCTCATAATTCTTTTCCGGCAGTTCCGGGCGGTCTTCGATCATAAACTTGATCCATCCGCCAAGTCCCAGCTCATTCTGTACAATCGGATAAAACACTACTTCTTGAATTGCTGAAAGCGGAATGGCAACACCGTTTATGATCACTTCGTTTTCCGTGACCGCAAGGCTTGTCATGTGGTGGGTGTCAAGGAATTCAAACAATTTTCCCGGCATAATGTGTTTCCTTTCTTTTTTAATTCACAGGGAGCGCTGTATTCATGCATGTGTTTTTTTAATTGTAGCACGGCTGCAGCGTGTATGCTGTGATTCCGGCGGTCAGTCAGCGGCGGTCTGCAGATACCAGGCAATCAGGTCATTGGTCACTTCCCCATAGGAGCGGATGCCGCTTTCGTGGGAGAAGGTCTTCAGGTACGTGTCATTGATCCTGTCGGAGACATCCTGCAGGGAGGATTCATAGGCTTTGTATATGGCCGCGGTATCCCGGCGGTCGGCCTGCACCAGCAGCACCCCGGGCATGTCATCGTGGCTGTGGTACAGCTGCGCGGCGGTTTCCGGATCGTATCTGTACAGGGAAGCGAAGCAGTATGCGAAAGCCTCATAGTAACCGCTGTAGAGCAGCTCGATATCCTGACTGTTCACACAGGCCAGGAAGGCCGCGAAGTTGGCTTCCTCCTCACTGGCAATCCCGAGCCGGTGGCCGGCTTCATGGGCCATGGTGAAGGGCATGACGGCAGGCGGTACACTGGCAGGCACCCCGGCTTCCCCGGTCAGGGGCATGAACATGCCGATGATGCCGTTGTACATCAGGTATTCCCCGATGACGGACAGTTTCTTCACCGGCACCGTTGTCCCGGCCAGCACGGCATGTTCCGCGCCAAGTGAGGCATACGCGCTGCCGGCCTTCTTCGCCAGGGCATGGAAATCGTGCGGCACCAGGTGTCCTTCGGTGTTCCTGTGCATGTCTGACGCGTACCGGGCCGCCTGCAGGAGGTAGTATTCACAGGCTTCCTGCAGTTCTTCCTGGGTATAGAGCCGGATCTCATATCCCAGTTCCGCCGCGAGGGGCGGGGCGTAGTGGTTGAGCATCCAGCCGCAGACAGCCGACGTGAGCAGCACCGACACGCACAGCAGCACTGTCCCGAGCCACGCCGTGAAGCGCCTGTGTCTTCGCACCACATGGACAAGGCTGCCAAGCAGCAGCACAACAAGCACCACAGCGGCAATATCCCACACGGCCAGCCCGGTGAATGAGGTCAGCCGGGCGAGGAGGCCGATCCAGGCTTTGGAGAAGGAACGGTAGGCAGGGAAAAAGATGCCCGGGAAGCGGTGAAAGAAAAACATCGCCGCACCATTGAGCAATAACAGCAGCAAAGCAGCCAGATACCTGCC
>JAFOIT010000149.1 GCA_017420585.1 Solobacterium sp. | reverse complement strand
TGTGGCAATGAAGAACCAGTGCGACAGGTAACCGAAACTGTAAGCGGAAAGATCCGGTACGCTGATCAGCAGGTTCGGCACACCGCCGGTCTTTTCGTGCACTTCCAGGGTGCCTTCAAAGGCCATCCGGTTGACCCAGCTCATCGGCTTGCCGGCCAGATAGTTCATGCCGTCCCGGTTTTCTGCGTCTTCCGGTACAATGACATCCTGCGGGACATTGTCGACTGTCAGGATGGTTTCAAACAGCATCTTGCGGCCTTCCTGCACGAACTGCCCAAGGCTGTGCAGGTCGGTGGAGAAGACAGCAGAATCCGGCAGGATACCCTTGCCGTCCTTGCCTTCTGATTCACCCAGGAGCTGTTTCCACCATTCCGCCAGCATGCTCAGCTGCGGTTCATAGCTGACAAACATCTCGGCGTCATAGCCCTGTTTTTCCAGAATCCGCCGGCTGACCGCGTAACGGTAAGCGTCATTGGCAGCCAGGTCATCCGTATTCAGGTCGCGGCTGGCATCTGTATAGCCCCGCAGCACTTCATCCGGATCAATCCCCATCAGGGCCATCGGCAGCAGGCCGACGGAAGTAATGACGGAATAACGGCCGCCGATATCATCCGGAATTACAAAGGTCGCATAGCCCACTTCGTCCGCCAGCGCCTTGAGCGTTCCCCTGGCCTTGTCAGTTGTCGCGATAATCCGCTTCCCAGCTTCTTCAACCCCATAAGTATCTTCCATGAACTGCCGCAGCATGCGGAAAGCCAGGGCTGTCTCGGTGGTCGTGCCGGACTTGGAGATGACGTTCAGCAGAACGCTCTTTCCTTCCAGATGCTTCAGCACCTGGGCCATATATGTACTTGAGAACGTGTTGCCCGCGAAAATCACTTCCGGACCATCTTCCGGATAAAGTCCCCGGATCATCTCGATCGCGGCCCGGGCCCCCAGGTAAGAACCGCCGATGCCGCATACCACCAGGACATCAAACTTCCCCTGCCACTGTTCCGCCAGGGCCTTCATGCGGCCGACTTCTTCGCGGTCGACTGTTTCAGCCCAGTCAACCCAGCCGAGGAAGTCCCCGCCGGGCCCTGTCTTTTCATGAATCATGCGGTGAATCCGGCTTACCTCTTCCTGATAGGTGCCGATTTCCTCTTTCAGCAATCCGTGAGCTGCGTCAAATTTCATCATTTTTGCCTGCCTCCTTTTCAGCATCCCTGATCCAGCCGTCCAGATGTTCCGCAATGGAAGAGAATCCGATGCGCATGGACGGCAAAGAAACTCTCTGCATCGACATGCGGCGCCGCTGCTTGGGCCGGTGTCTGTTCAACGCTTTCAGCGAGAGTTTTGCTTTATGTTCTTTTTCATCATAATCGATGACCTTGACCCTGACAGTATCCCCGACATGCACAAACAGTCCGACATCGCGTACGAAGCCGTCACTGATTTCCGAGATGTGGATCAACCCGCTGGTTTTCGGATCCAGGCTTACAAACGCCCCGTAAGACTGAATCCCGGTCACTTTGCCTTCGACAATCTGACCAATTTGATATGACATATAACTTCCGAATCCGCGTTTTATTTTAGCACAGCTTCCCCGCCGTATGCTATACTATTACGCGCGAGGTGAAACATGATCCGTTCGATGTACCCTTTCTGGTCTGCAGTCATTGCGGCACTTCTGGCGCAGTGTCTTAAGCCGGTTATCTATTTCGGGCTCCACCGGAAGTGGAAGCTCTCACTGATCAAGGACAGCGGCGGCTTTCCAAGCTCGCACAGCGCCCTGGTGACAGCCCTGTCCCTGTCTGTCGGTCTGCAGGAACGCTTCAGTTCCACGCTGTTTGCCGTTACCCTGGCCCTGGCTGTCATCGTTGTTTATGACGCTGCCAATGTCCGCTACTATGCCGGGCAGAATATCCGCCTGACAAAACAGCTGGCCAGGGATGTTCAGGAGCATCTGAACACCGAATTTGAAAATCCGGTATACAATATAAAACTGAAGGATGTGCTCGGGCACCGCTGGATCGAAGTCTTCGGCGGCATTACCCTCGGCTGTATTGTCGCGCTGATGATCCACTACCTGCTTTAGGAGGAATTAAATATGACAGAAACAACAGAAACAGTCAGTACATATAGTACATATGATCCGGAACTGCTGGAACGGATTGAAAAGACCATCAACAAGATCAGACCGTACATCCAGGCGGACGGCGGCGATGTCCAGCTGGTTGATTTTGAGAACGGGGTCGTCAAGGTCCGCATGCTGGGTGCCTGCGCCGGCTGTATGGCCATTGACACCACGCTGACCGACGGCATTGAAGCCATCCTGATGGATGAGATCCCGGAAGTCACAAAAGTCGAACTGGATACGGAATATGCCATCAATCCGTTCGAGGGTTACAGCGGCTTCAGATTCTGAAAACAGCGAAAAATCCCGGTTTTCACCGGGTTTTTTTAATTTTTTTCGTTTTTTTCATAATTTTTTTCAGTTTTTTCTGTTTTTTTTGAATTTTTTTCATTTTTTCTCTAACTTTTTCTTGACGACGTGCTTGCATGGTTTTTTAATTGACTGCGTAAGGA
>JAFOIT010000148.1 GCA_017420585.1 Solobacterium sp. | reverse complement strand
CCGGGAGTGATCCGGCACCAGGAAGTGTGCGTACTCATGCAGCAGAACATAGGAAAAACCCTGCGGCGGATAGTGAATCAGACGGGTACTCAGGACAATCTGCCGGGTTCTGATGTGGCATACACCCCAGCGGCTGGTCATATGACGTGTCCTGATCTCGGGCAGCGGCAGGCCATGGGCCCGGCAGATCTTTTCATCCCAGGCACCCCGTTCCCGGGCGGCCATGCGGAGCAGTTCCTCCCCGGCTGCTTTGCGGAACGCCTTCGTGATCCGCTCCCCGGTTTTTTCTTTCAGATAGAATATCGCTTCGTTTCCCGCGATAACCAGCTTGTCCCTTGCGGCCGGTATATAGCGTATCCTTTTCCGTTCACCCAGCCAGTACAGTTCGCTGCCTTCGATGCCTTCCTGATTGACGGTCCGGGTGGCCTTTTGTCTCGCCATTGCGTTATTGATCCAGGCTTCGCTGGCCCGCACAAAGGCCATCAGTTCTGCTTCACTGACGCCGTACGGGCAGGAAACAAGCAGCTTCTCACCGTCTGTGCGCATATGCATGCGCTTAATCCGCTTGCGGACCAGCACCAGTTCCACCGGTTTCCCGCTGACCATGACAATCATATGCTTTTCTTTTTTTCGTGTTTTTGTAATCCCCATCTTGCTTTCGAATTCCAATTACGGTATTATTATAAATGCTTTATGGCGGCTGTGGTGAAGTTGGTTAACACACTGGATTGTGGCTCCAGCATTTCGTGGGTTCGAGTCCCATCAGTCGCCCCAGAGGCAAACTGAGACCGTACACTGTACGGTCTTTTTTTACATATGTTCCGCGGTACCGCTTTTCAGCAGCTGCAGCACATCATCACTGACGACCAGCTCCGCTTCCCTGGCCGTGCTGTATGTATTATCGGTTGAAAACATGCGGATCTCCCCTGTCTTTTCCGCCAGCGACAGCAGCTCCACATCTTTCTGGCTGACAGCCAGCACCGCGAGATACGGGATCCCGGTGCTGTTTTCATCGGTCAGATCAAGTCCCTTGTGATCCTTGACGGCCAGCAGGCGCACATTCTGAAGCAGGCATGCGGAAACCGGTGTGTCATTCTTTCGGTCCAGCACGACATACAGGTCCAGCCGCTGTCCGGGTATGATCGTACCGCCCATCCGCGCCAGATCCGTTTCCAGTGTATAGGCTGCCTGGCCGGCCCGCAGCTGGGCTGACGGATAATCCGGCAGGTCCTTTTCGTCATAGAGCATCTCCTCAAAGAAACATGAACCGGCCGGGATCATCCCCTGGATATCCGTATACTTGCCGATGATATCCTTTTTATCACTACAGGTATGTTCAAGCAGATAGGCGCCGGGCACCTGGATCTCGAGGATATCCTTCTCGGTGATCAGTGACCTGGGCTGGATATCCCTTGCGGCAATGCAGGTAGTCCGCAGGTCCAGCATGTCATTCAGCCGGATGGTCAGGCCGACGTAATTCAGGACAATGATCAAAACCCCGCAGACCAGGCATCCGCCAGCCTTCATGATCACTCTTTTTCTGATATTCATATGCACGACCTCCATCAATGATATTCGCCGCCGCGGACCGGTTTACACAAAAAAACGAATCATTTCTGATCCGTTTTTCTGTCCGTATTACTCAGTCCAATGCAGATGCCGGTGCGGATGAATCTGCCGGAGCAGCCGCAGCCGAAGCGGATGGATTTCCCGAAGATGAGCAGCCGACAAGCATTGCCATGGCAATTGCTGCAGCAGCCGTTTTCTTCCAGAATTGCATAGTATTTCCTCCTTGTTATGGAGATTAGTTTAATCTAATGTTTTTTAATTGCAATAAATATTTCATTTCTGTTTCATTATGTTAAATCATTTTTTCTCAAATTTTGTAACTTGTTTCATTAATTGGTATAGAAAAACGGAATATCCGGCCGGATATTCCGCTTTCTGTATTGTCTGAATCAGTTGCCGCCCGCCGGATGTTCCTTCAGGTAAGCCTTGATGGCATCCTTGACATCCGCTTTGCTCGGTTTGCACTGAGCTATATCTGCACTGCCTTCGCAGAGTGCCTCAGCCATACCGGAGCAGCCCGGGAAGCCGCAGCCGCCGCAGTTGTAGCCCGGCAGCATGCCCAGGACTTCTTCGACCCGCTTGTCAACTTCGACATGGAACTTGATGGACGCAAAGCCGAGAACCAGTCCGCATACCGCGCCAAGGGCCAGCATCAGGACAAGAGCCTTGATCATATTCATAATGATAGTTACCCCTTTCTCATTACATCATTTCTGACTGCACAGTCCTTGATACCGCAGGCTGCACAGTCCGGTTTCAGATTTTCACAGCCTTCCGGCACCGGCGTATTGTGATTGGCCACATACAGAGCAATGTATATGCCCAGCAGCACCCCGGCGATCAGAACTGCATACAGTGCCTTCATGCTTTATACCAGACCGGCGAAGGCAGTGAAGGCGATGGCCATGATTGCCGCGACGATGAAGGCAATCGGGTTGCCGCGGAAGGCTTCCGGGACATCGTTGCCGTTCAGGCGTTCACGGATGGTTGCGAAGATCACCAGCATGAGCATGAAGCCCAGCGGCACGGCAACCGAGTTGACCATTGTTTCAATCAGTGAATAACCCTGAGTAATGTTATCCTGTGCAACGTAGAGAACCGCGCAGTTTGTTGTGATCAGCGGCAGGAAGATACCCAGGGATTTGTACAGGCCCGGGGATGACTTCTTGACGAACATTTCAACAAACTGAACGAAGGACGCAATCAGCAGGATGAAGCAGATCAGTTCCATGTATTCGAGTCCCAGCGGAACCAGGGCATAGTAGTACAGGAACCAGGAGATGACCGAAGCACCGAAGATGACGAATGTGACCGCCAGGCCCATGCCGACGGCAGAGTCCAGTTTGGTGGAAACACCCATGAACGGGCACATGCCGAGGAACTTCGACAGAATGACGTTATTGATCAGCAGTGCGCTGATAAAGATCGTAAAGAGATTCATGCTTTAACCTCCTCTGCCTTGGCGGCCGGTGCCGGTGCGGCTTTTGGCGCTTCTGCCTTTACAGCTTCGGCTTTTGCGGCAGCTGCCTTGGCAGCGGCTGCTTTCTTTGCCTCGGCGGCAGCCTTCGCAGCGGCAACTTTCCTTGCCTTTTCTGCTTCAGCAACCTTGCGGTCGTTGGCATTCTTGTATGCGGCAACCAGCGCAGCCAGCACCGCAAAGGTCAGGAATGAACCTGTCTGGGTTGTGAACACGCCGATCTCATAGCCCTTCGGGATAATCCGGAAAGCGAATACTTCCAGACTGGTGAACGGGTTTGTGAAGGACAGCACGCCGGTGCCCAGAACCTGGCGGATCAGGGACATGGCCAGAACGCTGAACGTATAGGACAGACCCATCATCAGGCCGTCACGGGCAGATTCTGCCGGATTGTGGTTGCAGGCGAACGCTTCGGCCCGGCCCAGGATAATGCAGTTAACGACGATCAGGTCGATGAACGCACCCAGGGAAGAGTACAGCGAAGGCATATAGGCCTGCATGACCATGCCGACGATCGTAACCAGCGAAGCGATGATGACGATGTAGACCGGGATGTGGATTTCATCCGGGGTGATCGGCGCAATCAGCGAGACAAGAATGTTCGACATGACCAGGACGACGATAACCGCCATGCCCATGCCGATGGCATTGGTAATGGTTGTGGTGATGGCAAGCGCGGAACAGATACCCAGATAAAGTCCGAATACCGGGTTGTTGTAGATCATTTCCTTAAAGAAACCCATTTTCGCTTCTTTATTTTCAATTGCAGTCATGATTTCAACCCCCTTCCTTACTTACCGGCCTCAAACAGCGCACTGGCTGCCGCCATGCCGTTCCGGATCGCTGAGGATGTCAGCGTTGCCCCGCTCAGCAGCGGCGCGTCATCATCAGCCGTCAGTTCCAGAATCTGATTGATATATTCAGGATCGAAGCAGCGGGAACCAAAACCGCTGGTTTCATTCTGCTCAATCGGTGTGAAGCCGGCAACCGTACCGTCATTGTTATAGGCAACCATGAAGGTGAAGCCTGAGGAATTGTATCCGGTAACCTTCAGGTTATAGATCATTCCCTGGCCTTCCGCCTCATAGACGCCGGTAACCAGTTTTGTGTCATCCTGATAGTCCGTTATTTCCGAGAACGTTGCACCCGGGTAGAACTGCTCCAGATTGGCCTTGATCTTAGCCATTCTGGCTTCGGCGATTTTCGGTGCTGTTATCGCGTTGACGCCTGACAGGGCCAGACCGCAGAAAGCGCACAGAACACCGAGAAGCACGCCTTTGTAAGCCATAGAATCTTTATTCATACGTGTCGCCTCCTCAGTTCCCTGACGCAGTGTCTGCGTACAGCACTTCCGGAACGGCAGCTGTCTCTGCTGTCACTGTTTCAGAAGTTTTTTCCACCGCGGCACCGGCCGGCAGCTTGCCTTCGGCAATGAAGCCGACACCAAGTGTGATGACCAGCATGACCGCGCAGGCAATCAGCACTGTCCGGACATTCTTGGCAGCATTCTTGATCTGGTTGCCGTCCATGAGTTTGTCAATGGCCGGGGTCAGCATGTTCATCAGCAGGATGGAATACAGAACGCCGTCAGCCATGTTGGAACGCAGACGGAAGATCAGCGTGAAGCACGCAGCGCCGACCGCGAAGATTACCCGGCCGGGAATTGTTACCGGTGAAGTGACCGGATCGGTCATCATGAAGACGCCGCCGAATACGACACCGCCGGCCAGAACCTGGAACACGGCATACCAGACGCCGGCCCCATGCATCAGACCGATCAGCAGGGATACCACGAAAATCGTGCCGATATAGAAGACCGGGGCCTGCCAGTCGATATCCTTGCGGTAAATCATGACAGCGCCGCAGATCAGAATCAGAATCGCACAGGTGCTGCCGATGGTGCTCGGATACTGGCCAAGCAGCATCTTGCCCAGGCCGCCGTATCTGTTAACCATTGTGCCGAAGTTTTCCGCCGACAGCATCCAGCCGTAGGCGTTCATGGCCTGGGTCGGGGTAGCGCCGGTAGCGAAGTCAGCACTCTTGGCAGCCGCGAAGCTGTTCATCAGAATGGCTTCACCGAAGGCTGCCGGGTTGAAGATGTTCTGCCCGAAGCCGCCGAAGACCAGCTTGCCGAAGATAATGGCAATCACAACGGAAACGATAATTGCGTAGTAGCTGTTGTCAATCGAGGAGATCAGGGTCAGGATCATTGCCGTTACCCACGGATAAGACGAGCAGATCCCCTTCACAACATCCTGTTTTGTTGCTTTGTAATAAACTGCTTCAGTGGCGCATCCGGCCAGGACAGCCAGTGCCATCATGATGACAACCCGCAGACCGTAGCTGGCCCCGAATGCCATCGTATAGTAGATGACCGCAAACAGCGTGACCGCACACAGGCACAGCGTCAGTTCCTTCATGATGCCGCCCGTGCTCTGAGGACTTCTGTAATGCGGAGCCGGTTCAAAAGTAAGCTTCATTGTTTCATTTCCCCCTTACTTCTTCGCAAGCGCCAGATAGCGCTTGGCTCTGCGGATACCCTCTGTCACATCAATCTTAGACGGGCAGATATAGCTGCACAGGCCGCATTCGATGCAGGACAGCGTGTCCAGTTTCTTCAGTGTCTCAATGTCCTTGACCTTTTCCGCGTTGTTGATCCGGACCGGTTCCAGACCGGACGGGCACATTTCCGTGCACTTGCCGCAGCGCAGGCACTTGACGACATCGAGCGGTTCGTGTTTCAGAACTGTCAGGCCATTGTTGGCCGGGCCGATGACAAACGTGTCGTTCGGAATGGCGGAGCCCATCATCGGGCCGCCGGCAATGATCATGCAGTCTTCGGAAGTATAGCCGCCGCAGGCCTGCACGATATCATGGGCTGTTGTTCCGACCGGAACGTATACGTTGTGCGGATCCGCAACACCGTCACCGGAAACCGTCACCAGCTTGTGGGTGACCGGCATGCCGTTGAGCAGCGCGTCAGCCAGGGCAATCGCCGTAGATGCATTGTTGATGATGCATCCGACTTCGGCCGGCAGGCGGTCATACCGCTTCTGTTCAAGCAGCCAGACGAGCGTTCTTTCCCAGCCGGCCGGATAAATGTCCGGGACGGTACGGATCTCAATCGGCGTGCCTTCAAACGTCTTCTTCAGTTCGGCAATCAGGTCGACCTTGTCTTCCTTGACGGCGACACAGCCGCGTTCCGCCTTGCTCAGCTTGAACATGGCCAGTACACCTGTCTTCAGAAGTTCGAGGTTGTCCATCATGCTGCGGTAGTCAGTGGTCAGATACGGCTCACATTCCACACCGTTGATGATGAACGACTTGATGCCTTCCGGTTTCAGATACTTGACGTACGTCGGGAAGCCGGCACCGCCAAGGCCGAGCATACCGGCATTCTTTACGAAGTCCAGCAGTTCTTCCCGGGTTGCCTTTTCGTAGTCGAAAGGTTCGAAAGGCTTTTCGACCGTCTTCTTATGGTCATTCTCAATACGCATGTGATCGACCATTTTCATAGCACTGTTCATCTTCTTCTCAATACCGGTGACGGTACCGGAAACCGGTGAGAACAGAGGCAGATAAAAATGATCATTTCTTTCCGCGATTTTAGTGCCGACTTTCACCTCGTCCCCGACATTGACCAGTGGTGTACAGGGAGCGGCCCCGTTATTAAGCGGGATCCAGATGACATCGGGTTCTTCCAGCCTGAGGATTTCCTTGTGGTTGGTAAGATCCTTATGCCCTTCCAGATGATGATGCATCGGTCCGGTTAAAAATGACATACTGTTTACACCCTTCCTCTTAAAACGATTGAATTATATCATTAATCAGAGCCCTTTACTATAATTAGACGGGTTCAAACATGGTATTATCGTTACGAATGAAGAAAACATGTAAAGCAAAACTGATCCTTGCCCTGAGCCTGCTGGCCGGATGTGCCCCAGGCCCTGCGCCGGGAAATGAAAAACCGCCGGGCAGGTTTTCCGCTGTGACAACCGAAGCCGGCTTTGATACGGTCGTCACCCTGCAGGAGTGGGTATCTTCCGAGGAGGAATTCACCCGGCATTTCAGCCTGGTGCAGGCAGAACTCCGGCATTACAACGACCTGTTTGACATCTACAACGAATATGACGGCCTGAACAACATCCGGACGATCAACGAAAACGCCGGCATTGCCCCGGTGGAAACCGCCCCGGAAGTCATTGAGATGCTGCTGCAGGCCCGTGAGTTTTATGAGCTCTCCGGCGGGCGTTTCGACGTCACGATGGGCGCCCTGCTGCAGGTCTGGCACAATTACCGTGACCGGGGGATCGAACTGAACCTCGGCGGCACCAAGGCCCCGGTGCCGGATATCACCGAGCTGCAGGCAGCGGCAGCGCACGGCGGCTGGGACAGCATCATCATTGACGAAGAGAATTCGACCGTGTTCATCACCGATCCGGAGATGTCCCTGGATGTCGGCGGGATCGCCAAGGGTTTTGCTGTGGAGCGGGCCGCGCAGATGCTGGCGGAACTGCAGCCGGCCAGTGCCGTCATCAACGCCGGGGGAAACAACCGCACGCTGGCTTCCAAGCCGGACGGCAGCCCCTGGGTCGTCCGGATCCAGAATCCCGACGGCGGGGAGCGGATGCTGCTGGTGGAACTGCCGGGGGCATTCTCGTTTGTCACGTCCGGCGATTATGAACGTTACTATATCGGGGAGGACGGGAAGCATTACCATCACATCATTGATCCCGAAACGCTGTACCCGGCTGACCGCTACCGTTCCGTGACCGTGATCACGGAAGACTCCGGGGCCGCTGACTGTCTGTCCACCGCCCTGTTTGTCATGTCCCTGGCAGACGGCAGGCAGCTGCTCGAGCGCTATTGCGAAGCGCATCCGGGAACCTTCTGCGAAGCCGTCTGGATCATGGACGCAGGCCAGGCTCCTGACCAGGAAGAAGGCAGAAAAACCGGCAGTTTCTTTGTCACATGGACCGCCGGTCTGAACGATAAGATTACATTTGAACTGAATTGATGCGGCTGCGGCCGCTTTTTTCTTCTGACGGAAGAAAACGCCAGACAGCCAGCAGGACCAGCAGTACTGCCGCAGCTGCCAGCAGGCTGGTCTGCAGGCTTCTTTCAGCCAGAATGCCCGTCACCAGGTCGGCCGGCACCGCTGACAGTTCCGCCACAGCTGCCGCCGCACTCATCATGGCAGCACTTTCACCTTGGATGGATTCATGCTGGACAGCGCTCAGCAGCGGGATCAACAGGCTCTCCCCCATGGCCAGGGCCAGGATGCTCAGGGCAGCCGGAACCGGCCGGCTGACAAGACCCAGAATCACGCAGCAGAATATCTCCGCGCCAAGGATGAAAGTGCCGGTCCGGCGGCGCCCCATAAACCGTGAAAGCCGCCAGGTCAGTACACCGCCCGCCCCGGCCGCAGCCACCGCAATATAAAGCATTTTGACCAGGTTGACTGACAGGCCGGCAGCCAGCAGGACCGGCTGGTTGAACACAACGGTCAAAAGCCGGAT
>JAFOIT010000147.1 GCA_017420585.1 Solobacterium sp. | reverse complement strand
GCCAGATGGGTCTTCCGGGAAAAGGCATTTGACCGCAACGATACCGGCTGGCGGATTGTCGGCGACGGCGACACCCAGGGTTACATCAACCATGAGGAGAACATCCTGCTGGTGGATCTCAAGACCATTGAGCATGTGGAGCCGATTATCATGGAAATCGTTGAACTGCCGGTCGGCACGGAGCTGGAACTCCATGATGATGAAGAGGGCAAGTATTTTACCGATACAACAACCGGGGAACGGATCAGAAGATCCGGACAGGAATAGGGAAACGGCACTGCGGGACAACGGCAGTGCTTTTTTATGTATATGCGCAAAGAGGATTGACAGGCCCGGCCGGCAGGTATATATTTGATTTATACATATGAACAAATGTAAATATGTTCAAATGGAGAGATGATGACCGAATTGACTGACAAAAAGAAAATGACCCGGATCCGGACCGCGCTGCCGCCCGATGAGGAACTGTATGACCTGGCGGAAGTGTTCAAGGTCTTCGGTGACCAGACCCGGGTGAAGATCATGTATTCCATCCTGAAAGGGGAGCTCTGTGTGGCGGAAATTGCCGATGTCCTGGACATGACGCAGAGCGCGATCTCCCATCAGCTGCGGATTCTGAAAAACGCCAAACTGGTGAAGAGCCGCCGGGACGGAAAGGTTATTTATTATAGTCTTGATGATGATCACGTTGCCCAGATCCTGCAGATCGGCACGGAACATCTTGAAGAACAGAATGAAAAAGGAGAGGAATGATCATGAAGAAAACGTACGAAATCTATGTCGACTGCGCCAACTGCGCCCAGAAGATGGAGGACACAGCCAACAAGGTGGAGGGTGTCGCCAAGGCCACTGTCAGTTTCATGACCCAGAAGATGAAGGTTGAATTCGCGGAAGGCGCGGATGCCCCGGCGGTCATGGAGGAAGTCCTGAAGGCCTGCCAGAAGGTGGAGCCGGACTGCGAAATCAAGCTGTAAAACACAGACAACGGGAGGCTGGCTGATATGACGAAAAGACAGAAAAATACATTGATGCGCATAATTGTTTCGGCAGTTCTGCTGATCGGTGTCATTGTCCTGGAAAAAACGACCGCCTGGCCGGCCTGGACGTACCGGGTGCTTGTTCTGGTGCCGTATTTCATCATCGGCCATGATGTCCTCAGAAAGGCTCTGCTGGGCATCAAAAACAGGCAGGTATTCGATGAGAACTTCCTGATGGCAACAGCGACGGTCGGCGCGATGATCCTCGGGGAAACCACCGAGGGTGTTGCGGTCATGCTGTTCTATCAGATCGGCGAACTGTTCCAGCAGCTGGCTGTCGGCCGTTCCCGCCGCAGTATTTCCGCCCTGATGGATATCCGGCCGGACTATGCCAATATCGAGCAGGAGGACGGGACCCTGGAACAGGTGGATCCGGATGAAGTGGAAACCGGCACGGTCATTGTCGTGCAGCCGGGTGAGCGGATCCCGATTGACGGCGTGGTTGTGGAAGGAAACTCCAGTCTGAACACGGCGGCCCTGACCGGGGAAAGCCTGCCCCGGGAAGTCATGCCGGGTGATGATGTCATCAGCGGCTGCGTGAACAACAACGGCCTGCTGAAGGTCCGGACGACCAAGCCGTTTGAAGAATCCACGGTTTCACGGATCCTGGACCTGGTGGAAAACTCCAGCATGAAGAAGGCCAAGGCCGAAAACTTCATTGCCAAGTTTGCCCGGGTCTATACCCCGGCCGTGTGCGGCAGTGCCCTGGCCCTGGCGGTGATCCCGCCGGTGGTGCTCGGCCTGGCCGGACAGGGCTGGAATTTCGGCACCTGGGTCTTCCGGGCCCTGACCTTCCTGGTCATCAGCTGCCCGTGCGCGCTGGTCGTCAGTATCCCGCTGAGTTTCTTCGGCGGCATCGGCGGCGCTTCCCGCAACGGCATCCTGGTCAAGGGCTCAAATTATCTGGAAGCCCTGGCGGACGCTTCGGTGGTGGTCTTTGACAAGACCGGGACACTGACCAAAGGCGTCTTTGAGGTAACGGAGATCATCCCGGCGGAAGGAATCACGTCTGCTGAACTGCTCGAATGCGCGGCCCTGGCGGAAAGCTACAGCACCCATCCGGTGGCGAAGAGCCTGCGGAACGCGGTTGAAAAACAGCTGGACCAGTCGCGGGTCGGGGCCGTGGAGGAAATTGCCGGCCATGGCGTTAAAGCCGAGGTGGACGGGCATGAAATCCTGGCCGGGAATGCCCGGCTCATGGACCGCTTCGGGGTGCAGTATATCCCGAATGAAGCGGCCGGGACGATTGTCTACGCAGCCCGCGACGGGCAGTTCCTCGGCTCGGTCACGATCAACGATGTGCTGAAGGAAGACACGGTGGAAGCGCTGCGGCAGATGAAGGCGTGCGGCATCCGCAGAACCGTGATGCTTACCGGTGATGCCGAGCAGGCCGCGGCGGCGGTTGCCGGCCAGACCGGCGTTGATGAGTATCATTCGGGTCTTCTGCCGGCTGACAAGGTCGACTGGATCGAAAAGCTGCTGCAGGAGAAAACCGATAAGGAAGTACTGTGCTTTGTCGGTGACGGCATCAATGACGCGCCGGTGCTTTCCCGGGCAGATGTCGGCATCGCCATGGGGGCGCTGGGCTCTGACGCGGCGATTGAAGCGGCGGATATCGTGCTGATGGACGATGACATCGCCAAGATCCCGAAGGCTGTCATGATTGCCAGAAAGTGCCTGCGCATTGTCCGTGAAAATGTCGTCTTCGCGATCGGGGTCAAGCTGATCTGCCTGGTGCTGAGTGCCTTCGGGTACGCCAATATGTGGTGGGCGGTTTTCGCGGATGTCGGCGTCATGGTGCTGGCTGTGCTGAATGCCACCCGGACTCTGGCCATGAAATAATCAGTAACCGGACTGCGGTCCGGTTTTTCTGTTGTCCCGGCCGGTTTGTGTTATCCTAATAGCCGTAAGAGGATCAGAAACATGATAAAGATACTGCTGTGGGACATTGACGGGACGGTGCTGAATTTCTTGGAGGCAGAGAAAAATGCCATCCGCATGGGTTTTGCGGAGTTCTCCCTGGGAACCTGTACGGATGAGATGCTGCGGGTATACTCGGCCATCAACGAGAAGTACTGGCAGCGTCTGGAACGGGGTGAGATGAGCAAGCCGGAGATCCTGGTAGGCCGTTTCCGGGAGTTCTTTTCGCGTTATCATCTGCCGATAGATACAGCCGAAGAATTCAACCGCAGGTATCAGACCAATCTCGGGGAAACGATCTGTTTCAATGACAATGCCTTTGAACTGATCACCGGGCTGAAAAACCGGGTGTTCGAGTATGCCGTGACCAACGGGACGGAAGTTGCCCAGGAGAAGAAACTGCGCCGCTCCGGGCTGGACCGGGTGTTTGACGGGGTGTTCATTTCCGAGCGGCTCGGGGCTGAGAAACCCTCCCGGCAGTTCTTTGACCATGTCTTTGCCGCCATCGGGAACCCGGATCCTGACGAAGTGATGATCATCGGGGATTCTTTGACCAGTGACATGCCGGGCGGCCTGAACGCCGGCATCCGGACATGCTGGTACAATCCCCGGCACCTGGCGCTGCCGGAAGGGATGACCCTGGACTATATCATCGATGACCTGTCGGCGGTGCCGGAGATCCTGGACAGTGAAGGCACCCCGGAACTGTGGGATGTCCTGGACAGTGAGCATCACCTGACCGGCCGGCGCTGCGTGCGCGGGGCGGGGATGGCCCCGGAAGACTATCACCAGGTGGTGCATATCTGCATTTTCAATGAACAGGGGGAGATGCTGATCCAGCAGCGGACCGCCGCGAAGAAAGAGTGGCCTTCCTACTGGGATGTCTCGACCGGCGGCAGTGCCCTGGCCGGCGAAACCAGCCGTGAAGCCGCCGCCCGGGAACTGTATGAAGAACTGGGCATCCGGTATGATTTCAGTAATACCGAGCCGGTCATGACCGTGCATGACCGGAATATCTACGATGATTTCTTTGCCCTGGTGCTGCCGGTCGATCTGTCAGGCCTGTCGCTGCAGGCAGAGGAAGTGGCCCGGGTGGGCTGGGCTGATTATGATACCGTGCGGCAGATGATCGCCGCCGGGACATTCATACCATACCGGCCGGGTTATCTGGAGGTCATGTTCGCCAGCCGCGGCACGACCGGGGCGATTGAGAGGTACAGAGGATGAAACCGGAAAAGATGCTGGAAATCCTGCAGACCGCAGGCAGACTGAAGACAGCCGTCAGACACTGCTGGACGGAAGAAAACCGCCGTGAGAGCGTGGCAGACCACAGCTGGCGGATTGCCCTGATGGCGATGCTCATGCGCGAGGAAGAGGAATTCGCCGGGTATGACATGGACCGGGTGATCCGCATGTGCCTGATCCATGACCTGGGGGAAGCCTTCACCGGGGATATTCCGACATTTGAAAAGACCGACGGGGCCCGGGTAACGGAAGATGAACTGTACGCTTCCTGGGTGGCCTCGTTCCCGCTTCCGCAGCAGGAAAGCTGGCAGGCCCTGCTTGCCGAGATGAAGGAACAGCGGACACCTGAGGCAAAACTGTACAAGACCCTGGACCGGATC
>JAFOIT010000016.1 GCA_017420585.1 Solobacterium sp. | reverse complement strand
TTATCGGGCTTGATAATCTGAATGATTATTATGATCCGGCCCTGAAAAGGAAACGCCTGGAACTGCTTTCCGATCCCGGTTTTGTTTTCATTCACGGTGATATCACGGACCGTGACCTGCTGGCCCGGCTGTTTGCGAAATATCATCCGGATATTGTCATCCACATGGCAGCCCAGGCCGGGGTGCGTTACAGCCTCATCAATCCCGATGCATATATCAGCACCAACATCACCGGTTTTCACGATGTGCTGGAGATGTGCCGGCAGTATGGCGTACGGCATTTCGTGTTCGCTTCCAGTTCGTCCGTTTACGGGGATGCGGATCATTACCCCAGTGCGGAAAATGATTCCACGGACAGGCCGCGCTCGCTGTATGCGGCGACAAAAAAGGCAGATGAAATGATAGCGTATGCGTACGCTGACATGTTCGGCATACCGGTAACCGGCCTGCGGTTTTTCACCGTGTACGGACCGCTGGGAAGGCCGGATATGGCATACTTCAGCTTTGCGGAGAAGATGCGCAGAAAGGAAGATATCCTGCTGTTCAACCACGGGCAGTGCGAGCGGGACTTCACTTATATCGATGATGTTGTGCCGGCCATCATACAGGTCAGCACCAGTGCCCCGGAAGGCCGGACACCGTTTGCGGTATACAATATCGGGAAAGGGAAGCCGGATATATTAATGGATTTTGTTGTCATCCTGAAAGAAGAGCTGATGCGGGCCGGGGTGCTGGAAAAGGATTATGATCTGGAGGCCCATATCCGGGGTGTGGACATGCAGCCGGGGGATGTGGAAATAACGTTCGCCGACACCCGGAAACTGATGGAGGCCTTCGGCTATGCGCCGGAAACAGATCTGCGGACCGGGCTGCGGCGGTTTGTCCGGTGGTATGCTGGTTATATCACTGACACTGCAGAATGATAAGCATAGGGGATGCGGCTGCCGCATAGTGTACAGCTGCATTTTCTTTTTCTGTGTATATGCTACAATAAACGAGCTGCAGTAAAAATGCGGCCGGACAGGAGGTGCGAATCATGCGAATGCGGAAAAAGAAATGGGCGGACCCGTATCTGGAAGAACATGCGGACTATGCCCTGGTCAATCCGGAAGAATATGCCGGAAAATGGAAAGAACTGCTGGGATGCACCTGCCTGCATGTTGAAATCGGCATGGGCAAGGGTGACTACCTGAACAACATGGCATCCATGTACCCGGCAGATGGCTGGATCGGCATTGAGAAAGAACATAATGTCGCTGCCGTTGCCTGCCGGAAAGCCCTGGAGGCGGAGAATGCCGATATCCATAACAAGCGTATGATTATCGGGCCGGCAGAAGAGATGCTGAACTGGTTCGCGCCGCAGGAAATCGATGTGATCCATCTGAATTTTTCCGATCCATGGCCGAAAAAATATACCCATAAGCGCCGGCTGTCCAGTACCCGGTTCCTGCAGATGTACCGGACACTGCTCAACACCGGCGGCTCGATCCGCATGAAAACCGACAACAAGAACCTTTTCGAGGATTCAGTGCTGTATTTCCTGGAAAACGGGTTTACCCTGAAGGAATTCTCCGTGGATTACCGGCGCAGTGAACACCGTGAGGATGCGGTGACGGAATATGAGAGCCGGTTCATGGAACTGGGCCAGCCGATTTATCAGCTCTGTGCAGTCCCGGAAGATGGAGATATGGTAAAATAAACCTGTTATGAAGAAACAATGGCTGACCGTAATTCTGGCGGTTCTGCTGACCGGCTGCACAACAACTGCCGGCGTCGACCTGAAGAGCCGGCTGGATATGAAAACAGATGCCGTACAGGCTGAGAAAATCCTGCGGCCGAATTATAACGGGGCGTATTACTCGTATTACATTGATCCCGGCATCGGCAGGATCTACGCGGACGGGACCGGCAATATTTTCATGCTGAACGGAAGGCAGTTCGTCATGAACCTGAATATCCCGTCGATTATCAACCGGCAGTATTACCGGGACCAGATCCGCCGGTATGCCATCATCAGCGGCCTGCCCGAGGTACTGGTCAAGAACGGTTCCTATGCGGATGCCAATGACCATCAGCATGCCTATACGATGTCCATTTATCAGACGGACAAGATGTACATGACCGTGTTTGAAAGCGAAACGCTCACATTCCACTCGGTCTGCCGGGAGGATGAGGCAGCGAATATCCTGGCCGAGATGCTGCGGATTGCCCGCGGCGTAACCATCAAGACCGGGGCTGTCCTGGAAGCCTTCAGCAACCGCCAGGTGATTTCCTACAGCCGCAAACAGCTGGAACTGTTCCAGAATATCGCTCCGGAAAACGGCGCGATTGATGAACTGTTCACCATGACGCTGAGTTATCCGGACGGTGAAGGCGGTGTCATTTCCGATGACAACTACGCGACCGACAATTTCCCGGACGGCGGCGGGGACATCGGCCCGGATGACGGGGATACGCCGGTGGAAGACATCCTTGAGGAATAGCTCTGTCTTAACAAGCGGAGAAAAATAGAATAAAATAAATTAGATATAGTAAGAAAGGAATTGTCAGTATGTTCAAGAAGCTCAGTAATCTGCTGTTCGAAGAAGACGACGAAGAGTTTGTCGAAGAGATCGAAGAAGTGGAAGAGCCTGTCCAGGCACCGGTGAAGAAACCGGCCCCGCAGGCTGCCGCACCGGTTCAGGAGAAGCCGATGCAGCGGATCGATGTGACCCAGCCGATCCCGACCGTCGAAACCAAAAAAGAGGAACCGGCTTTCCCGCCGGTCCAGAATGAATCGGTATTCAAACAGCCGGCTGTTCAGCATGCCAGCCCGCGGCCGATCGAACCGGCCCCGGAAAAGCCGAAACCATCACTGGGCCTGACAGTTGATGATATTGCCGAAAACAAACCGGCCCAGCCGGCCCGTCCGGCTGCCCAGAAGCCGCAGCGCAAGACAAATGTCTATGAGTTCCAGCCGGTCATCAGCCCGATGTTCGGGGTGGATGAGAAGGATCTCAACGCCATGCAGAACAGCGGCAAGGCAACCCGTCCGGGCAACGAGAAGAAGGCTGGCCGGTCCCAGATTATATCACCGATGTACGGGGTCAACGAAGATGCCCGTCCGAGCACTGTTCAGACAACTGTGGAGCGGTCCAACCGCATGGAGGAAATGGCCCACTCCAGGGAACGGACAGCAGCCGAAGACAGAATCCCGGAATTCTCGCTGGATGACATTCTCAGCACCCGTGACCGGGAATATGCGGCAGAGTCTGCGAATACTGCCCGCATGCCGAGTCTTTTCGATACCGATGAGATTATCGATGAGACCGTGGTGATTGATAAGAATCATTTCGATGACTGAGCAGGGAACAACCCGACAGGAGGAACATATGGAATACTTCTTTATCGGCATCAAAGGAACCGGCATGGCAGCGCTTGCCTGCATGCTTCATGACCTCGGCCACCATGTGACCGGCAGTGACCTGGACAAGCATTTCTTCACCGAAGAGGAGCTGCACAAGCGGAACATCCCGATTTATGATTTCAATCCGGAAAACATCAAGGACAACATGAATGTCATCATCGGCAATGCGTTCCTGGAGGATTTCCCGGAAGTACAGGCAGCCCGGGCCAACAAGACATGTGTCTGTGCCCGCTATCATGAATTCGTCGGTGAATTCCTGAAACCTTACAAGACGGTTGCCTGTGCCGGCAGCCATGGCAAGTCAACAACCACCGGCATGGTTTCCTGCATGCTTCCGGAAGCCGGCGAAACCGGCTGGCTGATCGGTGACGGCGAAGGCCATATCACCAAGGACACTGTTTACTTCGCGCTGGAAGCGGATGAATTCCGCCGTCATTTCCTGGCTTATCATCCGGCCTATGCGATTGTGACCAATGTTGATATTGACCATGTTGACTACTTCAAGGACAAGGCGGATTACCGCAGTGCCTATGAACAGTTCTCCATGAACGTCACCAAGGGCATGGTTATCTTCGGCGAAGACGAAGAGGCGCGGATGATGAACCTGAACCCGGACGTGCCGCATTACTGGTATGGTCTGGAAGACAATGATGATATCCAGGCAGTCAATGTGGATGAAAGAAACGACGGCATGGACTTCGATGTCCTGTTCAACAAGGAATTCTTCGGACACTTCTCACTGCCGTTTGTCGGCCACCATCTGCTGCTGAATTCCCTCGGCACCATCAGTGTCGGTATTCTGGAAGGCATGACCGCCGAGCAGATCGAACGCGGCTTGTCCCGTTTTACCGGGGTCAAGCGCAGATTCGTCATTGAAACCGACGGTGAAGACATCTTCGTTGACGACTACGCGCATCATCCGACCGAAGTGGGCGTGGTCATTGACGCGGCCCGCAAGAGATGGCCGGACCGCAAGCTGGTTGCCATCTTCAAGCCGCACCGGGCATCCCGGGTCAAGTACTTTGCGGACGATTTTGCCAGGGTCCTCAAGAAGGCCGACCGGATCTACCTCTGCGACTTCACCAGCATTGACGACAAGCAGGACGGTACCAATATCGATATCACTTACCTGCAGGAACGTCTGCCGGAATCTGTCATCCTGACGGAAGATGAAGCCGGGGCAGAAGTGCTTTCCAAGGAAAAGCCGGCGGTATTCCTGTTCATGTCGAGCAAGGACATTTACTGGCTGGCAAATCTAGTAAAGCGCTCTCATAATTCTTGAAAACTGTTTCATATTCCCGTATAATGTCCATGAAAGAGAGAGGCGCTTTTATGGATGAACTGATTATTGCCTTAAAAAACGTATCAGAGCAGTTCCTGCCTATTTTGGGCGCGGTTGCTCTGATTTTTCTTTGCATTCTGCTGAAGAAGGTCTGGAAGCTGATTGACCAGCTGACGGTGACAATCGCTTCCATTGATCCGACCATCAAGCTGGCAAACCAGAGCATTGAGAAGGTGCAGGCCCCGCTGGACACGGTGGTGAAGCTGAGCCATACAATTGATGATGCCCGGGACAAGACCGTTGACAGCATTTCCAGGGCGGCGGCCTATGCCAGTGAGAATCTGGAGACTTTGAAGGAAAAGGTGCAGGAAAAGCGGCAGCCGGCAGATACCGGCACTGTTGTTGTGGATACATATCCGCAGACTGAAGACAACCACGCAAAGGAGGACGGAGAAAATGTGTGACGATAAGAACCTGAAAGATGAACTGAAGGAAACTGCTGACGAGACAGTGGAAGAAGTTAAGGAAACCGTAGAGGAACTGAAGGACGCGGCGGCGGATGCGGCAGATGACCTCAAGGACGCGGCGGATGACATCAAGGATGCAGCTGCTGACAAGATCGATGACATCAAGACGGAATTCCATGATCTGACCGAAGAGGATGAACCGATCGAAGCCATCGAAAAGACCGTCGAGAACCTGCGCCGCAAAATCCAGGAACTCAATGCCGGCAAGGAAGATGATGACAAGGAACTGAATATTCCGGAATTCAAGCTCAGTGATGAGCAGAAGGAAAAGATCGAGGAGATCAAGGAAACAGCCGAATCATCGTTCAAGGACATCAAGGAAAAGGCAGCCAATGCCATCAATGATAATCCGGAGATTGCCAAGACGCTCGATTTCCTGCGCGCCAATGCCATCAAGGCCATTGATATTGCCCGTGACAAGATCGAAGACCTGCGCGGCGACCCGGGTGTGCAGAAGAATCTGAGTGATGCCGGCGAGAAGGCCAGAAAAGTCGGTGAGGAAGCCCGGAAGGCTGTTGACAGCGTGCTGACCGAAGAAAAGAAGGAAGCCCTGCAGCAGAATCTGAACAAGGCCTCCGAGTCCGTCCGGGAAGGGGCCAAGGCGGTCAAGGAATCCGTCAATGAATTCATCAGCCGGCCGGAAGTGGCCCAGACACTCGACAAGGCCCGGGAAAATGTCAGGGATCTGGCCGATAAGGGGACAGAAGCAATCAAGAACCTGCTGAAGAAAGACCAGTAATTTATAACGCGGAAAGGGGACAGTTATGAAAAGGGTTACGATTTATGATGTAGCTAAAGAAGCCGGTGTTTCACTGGCCACTGTTTCTCGCGTGATCAATGGCAGCAATGTAGTCAAGGAACCGACCAGGGAGCGGGTGGAAGCCGCAATCGAAAAACTCGGGTACAAGCCGAACGCGATTGCCCAGGGCCTTGCCCTGCAGAAGACCACAACCATCGCCCTGGTTGTTCCGGAAGCCAGTTTTACCTACACGGGACAGATCATCAACGGTCTCATCGATGTAGCGAAGATTTACAACTACAACATCATGCTTCATACGATCACCGAGGGCATTACCGAGATCGGAGATATCATTGAGGATATCATCAAATCGCGCGTGGACGGTGTTATCTTGTACAATGACAAACTGATGATTTCGGAAATGGAAGAACTGTCCAAGTACAATATTCCGATTGTTGTCATCGGCAACCGCGTCAATGCGGATAATGTCTGCTGCGTCTATGTGGATGTCGAAAAGGCAATTTACGAACTGACGCTGAAATACCTTGAGGAAGACAAGAAGGAGATCGCGATCATCGAGGACCGCAAGAACCGCTATACAACCGGACAGATGGTCAGCGGCGCCAAAAAGGCATTTGCCAAGAAGGGGCTCGAATTCACGAATTTCCTGCGGATTCCGGCCGATGCCAGGACATCCTATGAGTTCCTCGGCCGCTGGTTCCGCGATCACCGCTATGATGTGGTGATCGGCAACCGTGATTCCCAGGCCATGGCCATTGTGAATACGGCCAGGGAAAACGGCATCAGCATCCCGGATGAAATGGAAGTCGTCTGCGTGATTGACACGAAGTACAATGCCATGATGCGGCCGCAGATTTCCAGTTTCTCCATCCCGAGTTATGATCTCGGGGCAGTATCGATGCGGGTCATGACAAAGATGCTGCAGAATACCGGTGACTTTGACCGGCTGATTGAGCTCAGTTATCTGTTTACGCCGCGCCAGACAACGAAGAATTGACATTCGGCGCAAAAACGGTATAGTTGTTCATAAGCGATGAACAGAACAAGTATCCTGAGGCGCAGTCTGCAGAGAGGTTCCGGGTGGTGCAAGGAACCGGCGCAAATCCGGAGAATACATCTGGGAGCTTCCTGTCTCAAAAGGCAGGGCGTGTTCCCCTGCGTTAAAGGGAGAGATGAGCGCATGATTTCGGTCATGAACTAAGGTGGTACCGCGCTGAGGCGTCCTTAGAATTTAAGGACGCCTTTAAATATGCGTCCGGGAGGAAAAAGAACATGGATTTTCTTGAAGAACTGGAATGGCGGGGACTCGTCAAGGATGTCACGGATCTGGATGGACTCCGGGAACAGCTGAAGACAAAGACAACCTGCTATGTCGGTATTGACCCGACAGCTGACAGCCTGCACATCGGGCATCTGCAGCAGGTTCTGCTGCTTACGCGTTATCAGAAAGCCGGGCACAAGGTCATCGCGCTCATGGGCGGCGGTACCGGTATGATCGGTGATCCCCGGCCGACGACTGAGCGGCGCCTGATCACATTGGAAGAAGTGGCGCATAATGTTGAATGCATCCGCGGCCAGGTCGGCAGGTTTGTTGACTTCTCCGATCCGGATAAGGGCATCATGCTGAACAACTTTGACTGGCTGGGCAGCATTTCCATCCTGGAATTCCTGCGTGACTACGGCAAGCACTTCAATGTAGCCAACATGCTGAAGAAGGAGACGATTGCCAAGCGTCTGGAAACCGGCATTTCCTTTACCGAATTCTCCTACACGATCCTGCAGGCTCTGGACTGGCTGAAACTGTACCAGAACTACAACTGCCAGATTCAGTTCGGCGGCAGCGACCAGTGGGGCAACCTGGTATCCGGCACAGACCTGATCAAGGCGATCTGCGGCGATGAGGCCAAGGTATTCGGTATCACTTCCCCGCTGATCACAAAGGCCGACGGTTCCAAGTTCGGCAAGAGCGAGGGCGGAAACATCTGGCTGGATCCGGAAAAGACCAGTGCGTACGAGTTCTACCAGTTCTGGGTCAATGTCGGTGATGCAGAAATCTGCACTCTGCTGCGCAGACTGTCCATGCGGGCTCCGGAAGAAATCATGAAGCTTGAGGAAAGCGTCAAAAATGAACCGGAGAAGCGTCTGGCCCAGAAGGCCCTGGCGGAAGAACTGACCGAGATTGTTCATGGTCCGGAAGGCCTGGCCAAGGCAAAGAAGATCACCGATACACTGTTCAGCGGTTCCATCATGGATCTGAATGCGGATGAACTGCGGGAAGGCCTGAAGGATGCGGCCAAGTGCGAAGTAGAAGACGGCATGTCGCTGATTGACGCGATGATCGCAGCCGGGGCAGCCACTTCCAGAAGAGATGCCCGTCAGCTGATCGACCAGGGTTCCGTGCAGCTTAACGGTGCGAAGGTTGCAGCAACCGACGCGGTGCTGCATGTGGCCGATGCGGTTGACCATGACTTCAGCATTCTGAAGAAGGGCAAGCGGAATTACTTCGTCCTTGATTTCAAAAAGTAAGCAAAGGAAATACGCCTGTTATCAGGCGTATTTTTTATGACTATGGTATAATCGTCTCTGAGGTTAAGATGAGACGATTTTTTCTTGTGATTCTGACTGCAGTCATGCTGTGCGGGTGCACGCCGAACCAGGGCAGTGATGCCAATGCGGCCCAGACAGCCTATGAAAGCTATTACCAGGCGATAGAAGAGAACGGGCGTTTTCAGAATTCGTCGCTTTATTATGATATCAGCGCCGAGATGACGGTGCTGCCCGACGGCACGCACAGTTATTATATTTTCCTGGACAACGCGCAGATTGCCATGTACGACGTCGTCATGCTGGCCGTGGAAGGTGACCAGTTATATGCCGATACCGGCAAGATGATGCCCAGCATCGGGATCTTTGACAACACTGATGTAAACCTGATCCCGTTCCAGTCCAATCCGGCAGCCGGCTATGCCCGCGGCCTGATGATTTCCGGCAACTGTGAGGAAGATGAAGTGGAACTGAAGATCCTGGTGGAATGGAAAGACAAGACCAGGGAGAAGATGAACCGGGAGTTTTTATCACTGATTCTGAATATGAAGGGTGTTTCCTACCCGGAAAAATCAATTGAAGAGGGCGGTACAGAATGACGGAGAAGACTGCCAGCAGAGTCAAGCAGTCGTTTATTGCCGGATCACTGACCAGTTCAGCCGGTGTTTTCCTGGCCAAGACGATCGGGCTTTTTTATGTTGTTCCGTTTACAGCCCTGGCCGGTACGGAAAACATGTCCTTTTATTCCGCGGCCTACACATATTACAATGTCCTGCTGCAGATCTGTTCGGCCGGTCTGCCGTATGCCATTTCCGCCATCGTGGCCAAGTATGCCAACCGTGATGACTATAAAACAGTAGTCCTGGTCCGTAAGCTGTCCACCGCGATCCTGAGTGTTTCCGGGTTCTTCATGGCCATCCTGTTTGTACTGATTTCCAGCTCGCAGGCCAGAAAGATCCTCGGCGCCGGGGCCAGTGCGGAAGATATCACAACACTGATCAACTGCTTCAAGATCCTTGCCGTGGCCCTGTTCCTCGTGCCGGTGCTGTATTCATACCGGGGCTTCTACCAGGGTCTGAAGGATCTGAAAGTATATGCCGATTCGCAGGTGCTGGAACAGTTTGCAAGAGTCGGCAGCCTGCTGGGACTGGGCTTTATCCTGGTGAGGATCCTGCGCATGAACCGGATCTGGGCGATTTATATGGCCATCCTGGCAACCAGTATCGGGGCGCTGGCTTCCATCATCTACTATGTCAGGTATGACCACCGCCATTACGGGCCGATTGCCCGGGCGGCCAGGGCCCAGACAAAGGACCCGGTAGAGACAAGGGAAATCCTGATTGAGATCTTCGCTTTCGGGGTGCCGTATCTGCTGTCTTCGATTCTCGGCAATACGCAGACCCTGATCAATACGCGGTACTTCATTACGACGGCCACGCAGCTGGGGATGGACTACAATGCGGCCAAGCTGGTCTACGGTATTATCGAAATGCAGTGTGACAAGCTGGCTTCCATTCCGCAGGTGCTCGGCATCGGGTTCTCTGCCGGCATTGTGCCGTATATGACCATTGCCCTGGAAAACCAGAATATGGAAGAACTGCGGAAGAATATCCGTGACTGCCTGGATACCGTGCTTTATATCGGTGTGCCGATCTGCTTTGCCATGGCCATGCTGTCGCGGTCTGTATATTTCGTCATGTACGGCGGCCAGACCATGGACTACGGCGGAACCTGCCTGGCGGTGTACAGCCTGCTGGCCCTGTGCACAACCCTGACCCCGATCTGCAACTCCATGATGATGACCCTGCATCTGCGCCGGGAAGTGATTTTCTATCTGTGTGTCGGTTTTGTGGTCAAGTGCGTTTCGTTCTACCCGCTGCTGAAATATACCGGTTATACCGGCGCGATAACATCAAGTGTCCTCACTTCACTGACAATTATCTATCTGGACCTGGCCAAGCTGAACAACCGCTACGGGGCAACATACCAGGCGACCGGGCGGCGGCTGGTCAAGATCCTGCTGGCCTGCTTCTGCATGAACGCCGTCTTTGTGCTGTTCCGGCTGGTCGGTTTCACAATCAGCGAATCCTCGCGGATGATCGCGCTGGTGCAGCTGGGCATTCAGGGCCTCTGCGGTATGGCCGTCTACCTGTACATGACCAATCTCATGAAAGTACCGCAGGCCATCTTCCACAAGTCACTCGGGGAGATCGCCCGGAGGCTGATGCGGCGTGGCTGAGCAGGGAATGCGGCTTGACAGACTGCTGGCAGCCAGCGGCTATGGTTCCCGCAATGATGTCAAAAAACTGATCAGGAACGGCCTGGTCAGCGTGGATGGGATAACTGTCCGCAATGCGGATCTGAAAGTACGGCCGGATACCCAGGAAATCCGGGTGGATGATCAGCCGGTTGTTTATGAGAAATATCATTATTTCATGCTGAATAAGCCGGCCGGCTGCATCAGTGCCACCAGCGGCAGCGGCCCCACAGTCCTGGACCTGATTGATGAACCGTACCGGGATCTGTTTCCCTGCGGCCGGCTGGATAAGGATACTGAAGGGCTCCTGCTGATTACCGATGACGGCCCGCTGGCGCATGAACTGCTGTCACCGCGCCATCACGTTGAAAAAGAATATGAAGTCCGGCTCCGGGATCCGTTTGAACCGGGCTATACGGCAGTATTTGCCGCAGGGATGACTATGGCTGACGGTACGGTGTTTCAGCCTGCCCGGCTGATACAGACAGGGGAAAAAGCCTGCCGCATCATCCTGCAGGAAGGCAAATTCCATGAGATCAAACGGATGTTCCTGGCAGCGGGCAATGAAGTTGTCAGCCTGCGCCGGATTCGCATGAAAAACCTGGAGCTTGATGAATCCCTGGCTCCAGGTGAATACAGAAAACTGACTGAGGAAGAAACAGCCGGTCTCAGAGCACTGCTGCGCTGACCTGCGCCGGCGGGTTCCAGATGCCGGTTTCGGCATAACTGCGGATGACTTCGATGACCTGGCTGGTCAGGCCGGTCGGGGTGGAAGAACCGCTGGTGACCGCCACATGCCGGCAGTCCGCGAACATCTCCGGACGCAGCTGGGAACAGTCTTCGACCAGATAAGCCGTGCCGATGCCGGCTTTTTTTCCGAGTTCGCGCAGTTGGTTGGAATTGTTGGAATGGGGATCACCGACAACAATAAGTACATCGGTGTCTTTCAGGGCCAGGATCGCTTTCTGGCGGATCGTGGTGGCATTGCAGATCTCCGGGGCCATGACCGCATCGGGGAACCGCTGTACGGCCCGTTCGGCCAGTACCGCCGTATCAAGTATGCTCAATGTCGTCTGGTTGGTGATCAGGATATCGTGCAGTTCCGGCAGGGCATCAATCTCTTCCGCGGTGGCGATCAGATGAACCCGCGGGGAGATGCCGGCCACGCCTTCGGCCTCCGGATGCCGGTGCTTGCCGATATAGATGACATCGCCGTGGGTGCAGTGTTCCCGTACCAGGTCATGGGTTTTACGTACATCCGGGCAGGTCGCATCGACCACAATCAGGCCTTTTTCCTCAGCCCGTGCGTAAACCGCGTCACTGACCCCATGGGCGGTGAAGATCACCACACCTGAGCTGATATCTTCCAGCAGTTCCAGCCGGGTGCGGGCCGGATCTTCCAGGCAGGAAATGCCCAGTTCGCGGCAGGCGGCCACCACGTGCGCATTATGAACAATCATGCCCAGCATGTGGACGGGTGTATCAGGATAAGCCGCAGCGGTTTCACGGGCAATCCGGATCGCCCGGACAACACCCTGACAGTAGCCACGCGGTGTTACTGCGGTCACTTCAAATTTCTGCATGCTTTCCAACCTCCGGAAAAATCTGTATAATCATTATGCTCATTAATACTAATATAGGTGAATTATGAAAAAGTTTGAAGATTTTAATCTGCAGCCGGAGACGATGTCCTTCCTGCAGCAGAACGGATTTACAGTACCGACCCCGATTCAGGAGCAGGTGATCCCGCCGGCCCTGCGGGGTAAGGACATTATCGGTATCAGCCGCACCGGCACCGGCAAGACACATGCCTACCTGGTTCCGGTGATGGAACGGCTCCATCTTTCCGAGGACCGGGTTCAGGCAGTCATTACCGCCCCGACCCGGGAACTGGCTGCCCAGATCTATGACCGGGCCCAGGTCATGCAGAAGGTGAATCCGGAGATCCGCATCCGGCTTTATGTCGGCGGCCGCAGCCGCAGCAAGGATCTCGAGCAGCTGGAAAACAGCCAGCCGCATATCGTGATCGGTACCCCGGGCCGGATCCGCGACCTGTTCCTCAAGGAAGGGGGACTGCGTCTGGATACCGCGGACACACTGATTGTCGATGAAGCAGACATGACCCTGGAATACGGGTTCCTGGATGATATCGACGCGTTTGCCGGCCGTATGAAGGAAGACCTGCAGATGCTGGTTTTCAGTGCGACCATTCCGGACCAGCTGCAGCCGTTCCTGAAAAAGTACATGCATCATCCGCTGACCTTCCGTATTGAGGAAGAAGAGCGGTTTACACCGGAGATCCGCCATGTCCTGGTGCCGTGCTATCATCACAGCTATGCCGACACGATCCTGCGGATCATGCCGGGCTTTCAGCCGTATGTCTGCCTGATCTTTGCCAATACCCGCGCCGAGGCGGAAAACATCGCGGCATCACTGCGCAGCCATGGCTGCAGCGTGACGGAGCTGCACGGCAATCTGGAAAGCCGCCGGAGAAAGCAGGCCATGAAGGAGTTTGCCGGCAGTGTGAAGACCTATGTCGTGGCGACCGATATCGCGGCCCGCGGGATTGACAACGATACGGTAACCCATGTCATTTCCTGCGGTTTCCCAAGTGACCTGAATTTCTATGTTCACCGGGCCGGCAGAACCGGCCGGGCCGGGACCAAAGGCACATGCTTTGCCCTGTACCATGAAGAAGATGATGAGGCCATCCGCAGCCTCATGAACCGCGGTATCCGGTTCGAGCATCAGCGCTACCGGCAGAACGGCTGGCAGAACCTGCGGCCGTACGGGCAGAAAAGGCAGAAAAAAGATGATGCCATGGAAAAGCAGATTGCCATGATGATGACCAAGAAGAACACGAAGGTCAAACCCGGATACAAGAAGAAGCGGGCCGCCGCCATTGAAAAACTCCAGCAGCAGAAGAAACGGGAATTCATCCGGGCCAAGATCCGCGAGGAGAAGAAAGCCCGTTACCGCCAGAACGCCCTCAGCCAGGCAGAAACAGGAAAAAAGAAATGATTATCGGTTCACACGTAAAGATGGGGGCGCCTGATTTCGTTGCCGGCAGTGTGAAGGAAGCCCTGGGTTACGGGGCCAATGCCCTGATGCTGTACACCGGGGCACCACAAAATACCCGCCGCCGGCCGGTGGAAGAACTGCATATACCGGAAGCCCGGCAGCTCATGGCGGAAAACGGAATAGCCCCGGAACACCTGGTCGTCCATGCGCCGTACCTGATCAACCCGGCCAACTCCGTCAAACCGGAAGTTGCCGAGCTGGCAGTGGAATTCCTGCAGTCGGAAATCGAGAGAACCGCCGCGATCGGGGCCCGGTATATCGTGCTGCATCCGGGATCCTATACGACCACGGATATGGAAACCGGGATTGCGACGGTCATCGCACAGCTCAACCGCCTGCCGGAGATCCCGGCGGGGATTGTGATCTGCCTCGAGACCATGGCCGGCAAGGGCAGTGAAGTCGGATACCGCTTTGAACAGCTGCAGGATATCCTGTCCGGGCTGCGGGAACCGGAACACTTCGGCGTCTGCTTTGACACCTGCCATACCCATGATGCCGGCTATGACCTGGATGATTTTGACGGGGTGCTGGCGGAATTTGACCGGATTATCGGCCTGGACCGGCTGAAGGTTGTCCATCTGAACGACTCGAAAAACGAGCGCGGAGCCCGCAAGGACCGCCACGCCAATATCGGGGAAGGGAAAATCGGCTTTGAAATCCTGAACCGGATTGCCCACCATCCGCAGTTTGTAACAACCCCGGTTATTCTGGAAACGCCGTATGTGGATGACAAGCCCCCGTATGGCCGGGAAATCGCCATGCTCAAAGCCGGCGGGATGTAAAACAGCGCAAAATAAAACTGTATGTCAGCACATACAGTTTTTTTTGTCAGCCTGCTTCGTTTACCATCCGGAGGATTTCCGCCTTCAGGGCATCCAGCAGTTCATCCTGGGGCACGGTGCGGACCCGCTCGCCATGCCGGAACAGGATGCCGGAATCATAGCCGCCGGCGATACCCACATCCGCCCGGGAAGCTTCCTGGATGCCGTTGACCGGACAGCCCATGACGGCCACACTGATATCGGCGTGGATATCCTGCAGGAACGTTTCCACTTCCTTGACGATCGGGATCATATCGTACTGGATCCGCCCGCAGGTCGGGCAGGCAATCAGTTCCGGGACACCTTCGATCAGATCAAAGCACTTCAGCAGCTGCTTCGCGATAATCAGCTCGTCTTCCGGCGGCCCTGATACCGAAACCCGGATGGTATCGCCGATGCCTTCATGCAGCAGGGTGCCCAGGGCTGCCGAGGACTTGACGGCACTTTCCGTAAACCCGCCGGCTTCCGTCACACCCAGGTGCAGCGGATAGGGGAATACTTCGGCCGCGGCCTCATATGCTTCGATCGTCAGCTTCACGTTGCTGGACTTGAACGAAAGGCAGATGTCATGGAAGTCCATGCTTTCCAGGATATCGACATGCCGTTTCGCGCTTTCAATCATGGCTGCGGCGCACGGCCCGCCGTATTTGTCCAGGACTTCCTTTTCCAGGGAACCGCTGTTGATGCCGATGCGGATCGGCACGCGGCGCTCCCGGCAGCCGTTGACAACGGCTTCGGTATGCTCACGTACGCCGATATTGCCGGGGTTGATACGGATTGCGTCAATACCGCCTTCCAGGCTCATCAGCGCCAGCCGGTAATTGAAATGGATATCCGCCACCAGCGGTACGTTTGTCCTGGCCTTGAGTTCCCTGATGGCCAGCGCGTCTTTTTCATCCAGTACGGCAACCCGGACGACTTCACAGCCGCCGGCTGCCAGCCGGTTGATCTGGGCCGCGGCCGCCTCGATATTCTTGCACGGTATATTTGTCATGGACTGCAGGATACAGCGGTTCTGGCCGCCGATCTGTATTTTGCCGACATGGATCGGCCTTGTCTCTGTTCTTTTCATGGGAATTCCTCCGCAAGGCAATTATCGCATTGTTCAAAAAAATATGCGAGGGCTTCGTTTTATCGTTGGAAATTTAAACTCCCTGTGATATACTCTTACTGCAGTTATTTTTTGGAGGTTATTAAAATGCCAAGAGACAACATTACTTTCAAGTGCAGTGTCTGCGGGGAAGAAAACTATATCGGAACCAGAAACAAGCGTAAGCACACTGAAAAAATGGAAATTTTGAAGTACTGCCCGCGCTGCAATAAGAAGACTTTGCATAAGGAGAAAAAATAACCGCTTCCGGTTATTTTTTGTTAAACGGATATGAAACTGGAAACATTGCCGATTGGCCCGTATGAGGAGAACATCTATATCCTGCATGAAGACGGTCACGTGCTGATCATTGATCCGGGCCGTTCTGCGGCGGAGATCAGAAAACACATCAGCCCGCAGGAAACCGTGGACGGGATCGTCCTGACCCATGGCCACTCAGACCACACCGGGGCGGTTGATGACCTGGCAGAAGCCCTGCACTGCCCGGTTTACATGCACCATGGTGATCTGCCGCTGACCGATCCGTCTTACCGGCTTGCGGCCGGCGCCCCGGTCTATACAGAGCTGAAGGACCTGCCGGCAGGTGATCTGCAGATCGGAACTTTTACCCTGCAGATTTACCATACCCCGGGGCACAGTCCGGGCAGTATCCTGGTGCGGTACAGGAACCACCTGTTTGCCGGGGATACGTTGTTTGCCGGCTCAATCGGCAGGACTGACCTGTTCGGCGGGGATGAAGGAGAGATGTTCGCGTCGCTGCAGTTCATTAAGACCCTGCCGCACGATCTGGCGGTTTATCCCGGCCACGGCCCGGCCAGCACCATTGCCAGGGAACTGAAGTGGAATCCCTATCTGCAGTTCTGATTACCGGCTGACGGAATAATCGTAAAGATAACCGCGGCGGCATTCATAGACCAGGACCTCGGCCACCGGTTCCGATACGTTCACGAAGATGGTATCCCCGTCATAACGGACCGAAGCGTAAATATCACCGATACTGATCCGGGTGAGTTCAGAGCGCTCATTGCGGACTTCGCACTGCAGGACGGAAGTGATTGTCACTTCCGTTTTTGTCTGCTTCAGGATGGTCTGCAGGTTCTCGGCGGCGGTGAGCCGGTACTGCATGTTGGTCAGGGCCAGCATCACCACCTGGCTCAGAAACAGGAAAGCGGCCAGAAAGAGCGTACTGATGAAGCCGTTACGATAACGGTACCAGGGCATTTTCATGGCTTTCTCCTTCCCGGCCGGTATGCAGATACAGCACCCCGTCACTGACGGAAAACGTGCATTGCTCCAGCTCCGTCAGAAAGATCTGGGTGCCGGGCTGCAGGATCAGGCTGCCGTTGACCAGGGAGATCCGGGCTTCTTCTTCGTGATAGATAAAGCTGACCTGATGCGCATCCACTTCCATATCATGGGAAAGGGACAGGATGCGCCGCAGCTGGCACAGGGCAATTTCATCCTGGACCAGCGGTGAAGGTATCAGCAGCAGGCGCAGGGCGTTGAGACTGGCCATGACCGCCGGCAGGCAGGCCAGCGCAGTCAGAATGACAATCAGGGCCTGTTCCAGAATCATTCCGGCTCTGTGCTTTCTTCTTCGGCTGTACACAGGACACACTCCGGAATCATGCGGATTCCCCGGTCATACGCTTCCTCAGCCCGTTTCATGGCGGCTTCGACAGCCAGCTCGGTATGCCCGGCAGCCGGCAGGGCGGCACTGGTCACCAGGGCAATCATGGCAGTCAGAAAGACAACGATCATGGCATCCGTCAGCAGGTAGCCTTTTCTCATCGGAAAACCAGCCGCCCGCCGCCCAGTTCGATGATGATCAGGTTGTCCCGGCCGGGAAAACTGATGGTCCTGGCCTGGTTGACATTGCCGGCCCCGTTGAAGTGGATGCCTTCCGCACCCGGCAGATCCACCGGCAGGGTTTCCGCCGCCGCCATGGCATCGGTCTGCCGCAGCAGATATGCATCCGCAAAGGCATGGTACAGCATGGTTTCACTCATGTCCGGCTGCAGGGCCAGCGGGGCCAGGGAGGCCATGACCAGCAGTACGAGCAGGCATTCCAGCAGGGCAAATCCCTTACTGCGCATAAGCCTGTCCGCCGGATATGACGATGGTCTTTTCGTCACACCGGGTCTGTTCTTCCGTCATCAGGCCGGCACTGATCAGGTCACTGACACTGCCGGGATTCTGATCATATTCCAGCCGGTACTGCAGGATGGCGCTGTCAGCCACCTTGATCAGCGCATCACAGCCTTTTTTATCCACAATGCCCAGAACAGTCTGGATATTCGGGACGGTCAGCAGGAACAGGATGGAAATGATCGTGACAACGATGACCATTTCCAGCAGGGTAAATCCTTTTCGCAATGCTTTCATATTTGATACCTCCTATAGATTTGTCATGATGGAAAGAGGGAGCAGAAGGATCTGATACATCATGATGACAATCAGGCCGATCAGGGCATAGGCCAGCAGCTGCAGATACCGCGTCAGCCGGCGGCAGCGCCGCAGCAGGCGGTCCCGGGCTGTATCCAGATAGCCGCTGAGCATGGCTTCCATGCCGGCCCCGGAAGCGGCAATCCGGATGAACCGCAGCAGGGCGGATTCCAGCAGGGGTGTTTCGGCTGCCCGGACAAACGGATCACCCCTGTTCAGGGATTCGTTGAGCACCGCGGCAATATGCGCGGTCAGCGGCCGGTGCGACATGCCCCGCAGCAGTTCCATGGCCTGCCGTGTGGATATATTCCGGGCCAGGCACTGGCTGAAGAAGCGGACGAAGACAATGGATTCATATTCGATCCACAATGAATCAGGCAGATACTTCAGCAGGAATTCATATGCTTTTATACGGTAAGCAGGTTTCCGGACCAGGAGC
>JAFOIT010000146.1 GCA_017420585.1 Solobacterium sp. | reverse complement strand
GATAGAGAAATACCAAAAACCCCACTTCAGTTCAAAACTGAAATGGGGTTCCAGGGCTTTTTTTGATCTGTCTACTTTTCGTTGACTAGTTCACGCTCTCTTTTTTTCGTTGCGGTCAGATTGCCGATCCTTCCGTGAACTGCGAGTTCCAGAGATCAGCGTAGACACCGTTTTTGGCCAGCAGCTCCGCATGGGTGCCGGTTTCAACAATATCGCCGTCCTTCATGACCAGGATCGTGTCGGCACTGCGGATCGTTGACAGGCGGTGGGCAATGGTAAATGATGTCCTGCCGGCTGTCAGCTTGTTCATGGCGTCCTGCACAATCTGTTCTGTCCGGGTATCCACGGAAGACGTGGCTTCATCCAGAATCAGGAACGGGGCGTTGTGGATCATCGCCCGGGCAATGGTCATCAGCTGCCGCTGTCCGACCGACATGTTGGAATCATCGTTCAGTCTGGTGTCATAGCCGTCCGGCAGGGAGCTGATGTAATGGTCAATGCCCACCGCCCGGCAGGCAGCGACCATTTCCGCATCAGTGACATCTTTCTTGCCGAAGATCAGGTTGTCCCGGACCGTGCCGTTGAACAGCCAGGTATCCTGCAGGACCATGCCGAACAGGGAGTGGACGCATTCCCGGGTCATATCGCTTGTCCGGGTGCCGCCGATCGAGATGGAACCCCCGTTCAGTTCATAGAAGCGCATCAGCAGGTTGACCAGGGTTGTCTTGCCGGCCCCGGTAGGACCGACGATCGCGACATGGGAACCCGGCCGGGCCGTGAAGCTGAAATCATGGATGATGGTCCGCTCGGGCGTATACCCGAAACGGACATGGTCAAAGACGATTTCCGCCTGTTCCGGATGTTCGAGCTGCGTGATTTTCCCGCTTTCATCTTCCATTTCTTCTTCCTGGAACAGCTGGAAGATTCGTTCGGCGGCCGCGGCAGCCGTCTGCAGGGAAGTGGTTCCTTCCGCCACCTGGGTCAGCGGCTGGGTGAACAGCTTTACATAGACAATGAAGGCGACAATAACCCCGAAATCAATGGCCCCGGTGCTGACCAGATAGGCCCCGTAGACACATACGGCCACATAGCCGATATTGCTGACGAATTCCATGAACGGCATCATCAGGCCGCTCAGGAACTGCGATTTCCAGTTGGCGTCATACAGCTTTTCGTTGATTGCCTGGAACACCTGTTCCGATTCATCTTCCCCGTTGTATCCCTTGACGATCAGATGCCCGGCGTACATCTCCTCGATATGGCCGTTCAGCGTCCCGAGCAGCACGGAGCGCTTTGTAAAGTAGGGCTGGGAGAGCTTGATCAGCCGGCGCATGGCAATGAAGCCGAGCAGGGAGAAGACAATTGCCATCAGGCCCATGCGGACATCCGTCAGCACCATCATGACCGCGCAGCCGGCAAAAGTCAGGATTGCCGCAACCAGTTCCGCGACCGTCCGGTCCAGGGCCATGTTCAGGGTATCCACGTCATTGGTCACCCGGCTCAGCAGGTCGCCGAAACTCGAGGAGTCACTGCGGGACAGCGGGATGCTGTTCAGCTTGTCCGAGATATCACGCCGCATCATCTGGGTCAGGCGGGCGGAGTAGGTTGTCATGGTATAGGCTTCGATATATGTGATAACGGCACCGGCCAGATAGATGAGCATGATGCGCTTTGTCAGCTGCACGATTTTCACTGTATCCATGGCCCCGCTGCGCATGCCGTCCGTGATCAGGTTGGTGATGGTTTTCAGCACCGGCGGGCCGAACAGCGTCAGGACAACGCTGATGACCGCGCAGCTGATGCCGAGGATGATCATGGGCATCAGTTTCCGGCTGTATTTCAGGACCATGATCCACGCATTCCGGAAATCCTTCGGTTTTTCTGCTGCCCGCATGCGGCCCCGGGGACCGCCGCCGGTGGTCTTCATTTCCACCTGTCCGAGGCTGTAACTGTTCTTTGCCATTATGCCAGTTCCTCCTCGGAGAGCTGGGTCCGCGCGATTTCCTGATAGATCCGGCAGGTTTCCATCAGTTCGCGGTGCGTGCCCTCACCGACAATCTTTCCTTCATCAAGAACGATGATCTTGTCCGCGTCCTTGATCGTGCCGATGCGCTGGGCCACGATGAACGTGGTTATGCCCGCGGTCTCACTGCGCAGGACGGTGCGGAGGGTCCGGTCCGTCCGGTAGTCAAGGGCAGAGAAGGTATCGTCGAAAATATAGAATTCCGGTTCCCGGTAGACCGCCCGGGCAATGGAGAGCCGCTGTTTCTGCCCGCCGGACACATTCGTGCCGCCCCGGGTGATCGGCGCATTGATGCCGCCTTCCATCTGCAGGACAAAATCTTCGGCCTGGGCAATCCGCACGGCCCGTCTGACTTTTTCCTCGATATCCTGTATGGCATAGGCGACGTTGCTGCGGACGGTGCCGGTAAACAGGACAGCCTGCTGGGACGCATAGCCGATTTTATCCCGCAGGGATTTCTGGGCATAATCCCGGATGTTCCGGCCATCGACGATAATTTCCCCGGATACAGGGTCGAAGAAGCGCATCATCAGGTTCACCAGGGTGCTCTTGCCGGAACCGGTAGCCCCGATAAAGGCAACGACCTGTCCTTTTTCTGCTGTGAACGATATATCTTCCAGCGCATCGGCGGAAGCGCCCGGATAACGGAATGACACATGCCGGAATTCCATTGTTCCTGCGGATGTCTCCGGTTCTTTCTCCGCACCGTCAAGGATCACCGGGGCGGTGTCAAGGACAGCATTGATCCGGTTGGCCGCAACGGAAGCCCGGGGAATCATGTTCAGGATCATGTTAAGTCCCATGAAGGCCCGGACAATCCGGGCGGCATAGGTGGAGAACACGACCATTTCCGAGAATATTTCCAGCTGTTCCGCCGCTCCTGCCGAGACAATCAGGAAGGCCCCGATGCAGTAAATGCCGACATTGAGTTCGTTGTTTACGAATTTGGTTACCGGCTGCATCAGCCCCATGGCCCGTCTGGCCTTCAGGGCGTTTTCCGTATACTCCTCGTTGGCCCGGGCAAATTTATCCTTTTCGTACTGTTCGGCATTGTAGGCGCGGATGACCCGCATGCCGGTCATGTTTTCCCGGGTCACCTGGTTGATGTTGTCCGTGTAGTACTGCATCCGGCGGAAGCGGGGATGGGCGTAGATGACCAGGAACACCAGCATGGCGATCAGCAGCGACAGGGAAGCGGCCGTGAATGCCGTCCACTGCCAGTATCTGGTTGATATCTTGTACAGGGCATAGCCCATCATGATCGGCACCCGGACAACCTGGTTGAAGCCCCGGGCCAGCAGGTTCTGGATCTGCGTGCAGTCATTGGTGGAGCGCGTGATCAGGGAAGCGGTGGAAAATCGGTCGATCTCCTCCATGGAGAATGCCTGGACACGCCGGAACACCTGATGGCGCAGGTGCTGGGAAAACGAGGCCGCAAAGCGGGCGGAAAAGAACCGGCCGATGATCGAGGCCGCAAAGGCCAGCAGGGACAGCAGGATCATCATGCGGCCGCAGCGCCAGATCTCGGACAGCGGACTGCCGGGCGTGTTCACCAGCTTTGTGATATCCGACATATAGTCCGGCACGGTCAGTTCGAGAATGACCTGGGCCGTGATGAATATGAAAAGGCCGAAAACATACAGTTTATGCGTCCCGGTCATCCGTTTGAGCAGGCGTATCATACGGCACCGTCCTCACCGCAGGCAGCGATGATCCGTTCCAGATACCCGGCAAGCGCTTCTTTTTCTTCAGCGGAAAAGCCGCTGAAAATCCGGTC
>JAFOIT010000145.1 GCA_017420585.1 Solobacterium sp. | reverse complement strand
CCGGCATGCGTCATCACTCGCTGATGACCTGATCGAGGAAGCGGAAAAACAGGGCTTCCCGGTCCGCACCCGTGAAGGTGAGGAGGGCAGCTCCTGGATTCTGGTTGACCTCTACAATGTCATCGTGCATATCTTTACGGAAGAAGGTAGGATGCAGTACCGGCTGGAGAATCTCAGGGGAGACCTGCCGTCCAGGCGTTACGAGGAATAAGAAAAAATCCCGTCAGGGATTTTTTTATGGATTCGGGGTTTCGATCGGCTGCAGGATATCGTAATCGTCATACAGCTTGTTCAGGGCCAGCCACTGCCGGAAGTCATCAATGCTGATCGGCTGCTGGGGATTCCATTCCAGCGTGTTGTCGATGACGATTTCCCCGTTGTCGTTGCGGCAGGCCACGAAGGCCGGATAGGCGGAGACACCCCATTCGTTCTTCAGCCGGGTCGCCAGCTGCTTTTCGTCGATTCCCGATACATCCACGAACTCGATCAGCGTCATGAGTTCGTTTTCGGTTTCATTGTTGACGCTCTTGAGAACGGTATTCTCCAGATACAGGCAGTCATTGCTGTCAACGGAGCAGAAAAAATAGTAGTGCATGGTGGAATTGCCGGTGCTTCGGGTATACTCCTTCAGCGTCTCGTAATCCAGTGACACCGAGGCAATCGCCGATTCACTGCCGGCATCGGTCTGCTCCGGCTCAAATAAACGGAAACCCACAAAGACACCGCTGTAGATGACAAGCAGGATCATGAGGGTAAACATAATACGCTTCAACATAAGCCTAATTATATCGAAGGGCAGGATGGTTTGCAATTTGCCCGTTATTAAGGAATGAAAGAGAATTCGCAAAGTTTTCATAAAAAAATATTTTCCTTAACGGATTATGATGACTATAATGAAATGTATTTTTTCTGATCAGAAGGAGTGATGAACATGGAAAGAATATCCGGTACCGTATCAAGAGGTCTGCGGGCTCCGATCATCAAGACTGGTGATGATCTCAGCACCATCGCTGTTGACACCCTGATGAAGGCTGTTGCCAACGGTGAGGTTGTCCCGCGTGACCGTGACATTCTGTGCATTACGGAATCCGTTCTGGCCCGGGCGCAGGGCAATTACTGCACAACGGAACAGATCGGCAAAGATGTCAGGGAAAAGATGGGCGGAAAGACAATCGGCGTGATCTTCCCGATTCTCAGCCGCAACCGTTTTGCGGTCTGCCTGCGCGGGTTTGCCAAGGGGGCGGAGAAAATCGTCCTGCAGCTGAGCTATCCGTCAGATGAAGTCGGCAACCATCTCGTGGACCTGGATCTGCTGGATGAGAAGAACGTCAACCCGTATTCCGATATTCTGACCGAAAGCCGCTTTGAGGAACTCTTCGGCAAGTCCAGGCATCCGTTTACCGGCATGGATTATGTGTCGTATTACAAGGATGTCATCGCGGCGGAAGGGTGTGAGGCGGAAGTCATCTTCGCCAATGACCCGCGGGCCATCCTGCAGTATACAAAGAACGTCCTGTGCTGTGATATCCACACCCGGGCCAGGACAAAGCGCCTGCTGAAGGCGGCCGGGGCAGAGATTGTCCTCGGCATGGACGAAATCATGACCGCACCGGTTGACGGCAGCGGGTACAACAGCCAGTACGGCCTGCTGGGTTCCAACAAGGCCACGGAAGACACTGTCAAGCTCTTCCCGGTTGACGCCCAGCCGTTTGTAGAAGAAGTCCAGGCCAAGCTGATCGAAAGAACCGGCAAGATGATTGAGGTCATGGTGTACGGCGACGGGGCCTTCAAGGATCCGGTCGGCAAGATCTGGGAACTGGCGGACCCGGTCGTTTCGCCGGGTTATACAGCCGGTCTGGAGGGAACCCCGAACGAGCTGAAACGGAAGTATCTGGCGGACAACGACTTCGCTGACCTGCGCGGCGAGGAACTGCGGGAAGCGATCCGGGAATCCATCCGGACCAAGGACGCAGCCCTGGTCGGCAAGATGGTTTCGGAAGGCACAACCCCGCGGCATCTGACCGACCTGATCGGTTCGCTGTGCGACCTGACTTCCGGCAGCGGTGACAAGGGCACCCCGTTCATCTATATCCAGGGATATTTCGACAATTATACCAACGACTGATTTGCAGGGATCCGGGCAGCCGGATCCTTTTTTTGGCGCTGCATGTGTTTTCTGACATATAATAGAAAAACACGGGAGTTGATTTTTTATGAAGTGGTATGAACAGCGCTATGTCAGTCACCGGGACTGGATACTGGACCAGCTGGAGGTCCTCGGGCTCAGTGAGAAGGAAGTGATCATTGTCCTGCTGATTGATTTTCTGAATGAGCATCAGCAGGAAATTTCACTGGACCTGCTGCACCGGAAGACCGGGTGGCCGACCGCCGAAGTGGACCAGGTCATATCGGTGCTGTGCGCAAGAAAATACATGGAAATCAGGGCATCCAGCCAGGGTGTGCGGTTCCTGCTGGACGGGCTGTTTGACACGGATACGGCCCGGGACCAGAGAATCCTGGACACCCCGCTGTTTGATGTCTTTGAGACAGAATTCGGCCGGCCGCTGACCCAGAAGGAAATGCAGAAGATCAGTGACTGGAACCGCACGGTGGACCGGCGCATGATCCTCTACGCCCTGCGCGAAGCCAGCGGCTATCAGAAGAAGAATATCGGCTATGTGGAATCGGTGCTGAATGCCTGGCTGCAGAAGGGCTTTACACCGGAAATGATTGAAGAGGGCAGGATGGGATGAAGACAGAAGAGATTCTCAGGGGACTGGATGAACTGTTCCCGGACGCGCACTGTGAACTGGAGCACCGGAATAACTATGAGATGGCGGTGGCGGTCGTCCTGTCCGCGCAGACCACGGATGTCTCGGTGAACCGGGTGACGCCGGCCCTGTTTGCCAGATACCCGGACGCAGCGGCCCTGGCGGCAGGGGAGCTGCCGGAGATCGAGCAGTGCATTGCCTCCCTGGGCCTGTACCGCAACAAGGCCAGGGCCATCAGGGGGATGGCAGCCGGCATGATGGAACGCTTCGGCGGCGAAGTACCGGACAACATGAAAGACCTGGAATCACTGCCGGGTGTGGGCCGCAAGTGTGCCAATGTCATCCTGAGTGAGTGCTATGGTGTCCCGGCCCTGGCCGTGGATACGCATGTGCACCGGATTTCCCGCCGGCTGGGCCTGGCCAAACCGGATGACAATGTGCTGGAAACCGAAAAAAAACTGCGGCGGAAAATCCCGCGGGAGCGCTGGATCAAAACGCATCACCAGATGATCTTCTTCGGGCGCTATCTGTGCCATGCCCGCAGGCCGGAATGCGGCCGCTGCCCGTTTACAGCCGGCTGCCGCGAGAAGAACAAGAACCTGCCGGCCGAATAGTAAATTAAAGAAAAAAAACGGAGAGTGAACGATCACTCTCCGTTGTTGTATACCAGCCGCAGCAGGCTCTTGTCTTCAACGGTTTCGCCCGGTTCCTTGCGGGTGCTGCCGTCGTAGTAGAAGATGAACGAACCGACGCCGATGTTGTAGTCCTTGGTGGTGCTGATGCCGTTGGCATTGCACCATTCCACGGCACTGTTCACATCAGAGACGCTGCCGATCGTAATACCGCTGCCCGGCTCCGGTTCCGGTGTATGCTCAGGTTCCGCGGAGGTTTCCGGTTCCGGTTCGGGTGTATGCTCAGGCTTGTCATCTTCCGGCACATCCTGGGTACGGAAGTTCACGCAGATTTCATTGGACTGCTGGGCATCATTCTCATAGGCATAATAGCCGCAGGCCTCAGTGTCCATGCCGCCCAGCAGGTCCATGCCTTCGGTCTTGTATTCCGAATCACTGACGACAATCCCCTTGACTTCACCGGCCTGTGAAACCCGGACCTTGTACTGGATCGGGCCGAACAGCCAGCTGTAGTCAAACATCCTGCGGCCCTCTGCCCAGACCAGGCAGTTGTCGCCGGAGTACAGGCTGATATCCATCGTATCCGGGGCTACCGTCAGCTTTTCGGCATCCGGGTACGGCGCCCATTCAAAAGAGACCGAGCCGTCATCGTTATAGACAGCGTTGAAGGAATTCAGCGTTTCCACCGGTTCCTGCTCGGCGGTGACCAGGTTGGCCTTGTCACTCTTGATGAGACCGTAGGAGATCAGGCTGCCCTCCATGCCTTCAACCGGGCTGGCATAGGGGAAGGTGGCTATGATATGGGAGATCCCGGAGATGCCGTCCGGCCGCGGGACTTCTGCCGGATTGACACCGTCATTGAGGACGCTGACCAGCAGGCTGGAGATGTTGCCGGGGATATTCAGGGCGGCTTTGGCATTGGTGAAGTAGGTGTTCTGATCCTTGATGCCTTTCTCGTAGCCGACCCAGACCGCAGTAGTATACTGGCTGGTTTCGGAGACCATCCACTTATCCTTGGAAGCACCCTGCGGGATGTTGTACTGCAGGCCTTCGGAACCCCAGTCGGTTGTCCCGGTCTTGCCGTACACCGGATAATCCCTGATCAGGATCTGCAGGTAGTTCTGGTAGTTCTTGTTTACGGCTGTATACATCAGCGAAGCTGCCAGGTAAGCGGCCTGCGGGGTCAGGACATTCTTCGGAATGTACTGCGGCACCACCGGTTCCTGCGTCCCGTTGCGGTATTCAATGCGTGATATCGTGTGCGGTTCGATGTAGTTGCCGCCGTTCATCAGGACCGCGTGGGCAGCCATGAGTTCCTTGGCGCTGCAGGTGAAGTTCGAGCCGCCGATCGCGAAGCCGATATCGAAGTTGTCCGCCGATACCTGCGAGAAGCCGAGGTTGGTCACATAGTTGACAACGGTCTGCCAGCCGGCTGTGTTGATGACTTCCTCCAGGGCCTGGATGGCCGGGGTGTTCAGGGAGAGGCCGACGGCATCTTCCAGCGGCAGCTGGCCGTAGTAGCTGTTGTTGGCATTCTTGATGATGATATTCGTGCCGGCATACATGATCGGCCGGTCGGTAACGACATGGCTTGTGGCCCAGCCGAGATACTCGAAGGCCAGGGCATAATCAAGGAACGGCTTGACGCTGGAACCGGGCTGCTTGTACTGGTTGGTGGCATGGTTCAGCAGCATTGACCCGCCGCGTCCGTAGTTGCGGCCGCCGCCGATGGCCACGATTTCACCGGTCTGGTTGTTTTCCGAGATCATCGCGATTTCCATCAGGTCATCCGGGAAGACCACTTCCGCGTAATTGCCGGCCTGGATGTCATCCATGACCTGCTGGACTTTCGGGTCCATGTAGGTGTAGATATCCATGGCGACGTTGTACGGGTCCATGCCGGTCAGCTTTTCGGCTTCTTCAATGACCGAATCGATGTATGACTGGTAGGCGTAAGCCCGGCCGCCGGCCCGCTGGCTCATCGGATCGATCAGCGTGTCTTCCACGTTGACGGCCATGGCCAGGTTGTATTCGTTCTTGGTGATATAACCGTGGTTCATGAGCTGGTAAAGCACGGTATTGCGCCTTCTGGTCGCATAGTCCAGATAGTTGTGCGGATCATACCAGTACGGGGAGTTGATGACCCCGGCCAGCATCGCCGCTTCCGCCAGGTTCAGCTCACCGGCATGTTTGCCGTAGTAATACTGGGAAGCCATCTCGATGCCGCGGATATTGCCGGTGCCGCCGAAGTTCAGCTTGTTCAGGTACATCTCGAAGATGGCCTTTTTGTTCGAACGGCGTTCCAGTTCCCTGGCCAGGGCAATCTGTTCAACCTTGTACTCGATATCCTTGGAACGGGTTTCCCCGGTCTCATCATTCTGGAAGTAGGTGACCTTGACCAGCTGCATGGTGAAGGTGGAACCGCCTTCACGGGAATTGTTGTGGGTCAGGATGTTCTTGACGTTGACCAGCGCTGCCTTGATGAAACGCGGCATGTCAAAGCCGTCATGCTTGAAGTAGCGGCTGTCTTCCACGGCCAGGAAACAGTCAATGACCGCTTCCGACATTTCATTGTAGGTGATATTCTCACGCAGCTGGGTGCCGATATCGGCAATCTGGTTTCCGTCCTTGTCAAAGATATGGGAGCTCTCCGCGGAGAAGAAATCATCCACTTCCAGTTCGGGCTTATCCCTGAGCATCGAACCGACCATGATCAGTCCGGTTGCCGTCCCGGCCAGTTCGAAAAAGACCAGGATGGCAAGGATCAGGGTGATCAGATTGCGTTTATTCAGTTTCCGCGGGGCGCGGCGTGTTTTTCTGGGACGTTTTTTAGTCATTCGCATTCTCCTTGAAGAAGCGCTGGTCGACGATCTGCAGGTAGTCAACCGGCTTGACGTAGTTGTACGGGATCAGGATGCCGTGTTCCTGAAACCATTTGTAGGGGATGGAACTGCGGCCGCAGGTGCGGATGTAGCCGTTCATCTCACCGGCATCAACGTAGTAGGTCTCGCCGTAGACCGTGAAGCGGACGATGACGAAGGCGATTGCCCCGTGCCGGATGACACTGTCCAGGTGGCGGATCTGATGCTCATGGATGGACTTGATCGGGAATGAGGTCTTCGAGGCGCATTCCTTGGCTTCAAAGTCCAGGTATTTCCCGCGGTAGATGCCGTTATAGTCGGTGGTGCTCGGCACCTTGAAGTAGGCTTCGGTTATTTTCGCGGCCGTACGCATCGGGTAATCCACTTTGACAATGGTTACCGGCGTGGGCTTTTTATGAATGACAGCCCGATCTGTATCCAGATAATACGAATTGGTCAGATTGATTTCCTTTTCCAGCTCCATGCCGCGGCCGCCGGCGCCGGTTTTATGCTCAGCCGGGCGGGCTTTGCGGCCGTCAGGATAGTTTACCATGGTGATCTCCTGTCATGAGATATATTATACATGATCTCTATTAAAAGGAAAAAGGCGGTAATTCTTAATTCGGTGCGTAAACCTGCCCGCCGGGGTGGGGTCAGGAAACGATTTGTCCCGGTATAATGAAATTGCCCTGGAAGGAGGTGCTTTTCATGGATCGTTATAAGCAGCTGACCCTGCTGCATTCCAATGACATGCACGGTGATTTTCTTCCGCACACGGACGCGGAGGGAAAGGAGACCGGCGGCCTGGCCCGGCTGTCCGGCTACATTCAGGATACGCGCAAGCGGGAGAAAAACGTGATATACGCCAACGGCGGTGATATGTTCCGGGGCTCGGTCATTGACAGCGAGTACATGGGCCTGTCCACGATCGAACTGATGAACCTGCTGTCCCCGGATGTGACCACGGTCGGCAACCACGAGGTGGATTACGGCCTGGCACACCTGCTGTTTCTGGAGAAGTGCGCGAGATTTCCGATCATCAACGCGAATTTCTACGTCACCCTGAACAATACCCGGCTGTTCAAGCCGTACATCAACGTGGAAGTGGGCGGCCTGCGGGTCATGTTCATCGGCATCCTGACGGAAGAGGTCCTGGCTTCCACGAAGAGCGAAAAGGTGATCGGCACCTTCCTCAACGTGGAGGAGGCGGCCCGGGAAGTCGGCATTATCTGCGACAACTACCGCACCACCCAGACGGACCTGACCATCCTGCTGACCCACATCGGCATTGAGGCGGACCGGAAACTGGCCCGGCTGCTGGATCCGGGGTGGGGCGTGGACATGATCATCGGGGCGCATTCCCATACCATGATGACAGAGCCGGAAATCGTCAACGGCGTGCCGATTGTGCAGGCCTATACAGGTACCGGGCAGATCGGCCGGTTCGATCTGACAATTGATACGGAAACCGGGACCATTTCGGATTACCGCTGGGAATGTGTGCCGATCAACTGGGAAACCGCGCCGGTGGACCCGGTCATGGCGGAACTGATTGCCCATTACCAGAGTGAAACCGACGCCAAATACAAGCGGATCGTGACCCGTTTTGCCCGCCGCCTGACCCATCCGAAGCGGGAACAGGAGACGGAGCTGGGCAATCTCTACGCGGATCTGATGCAGGATGAAAGCAGCTTTGACATCATGATGTTCGGGTCCGGTGCCATCCGCAAGAAGGAACTCGGACCGCTGGTCGAATACCAGGACCTGCTGGAAAACACACCCTTTGACGATGTTGTCTGGATGCTGGAAGTCACCGGGGCCCAGTTCCGCCGCATGATCCAGCACATCATGCGGGATGAGGCCTGGGAAGGGCATACGGAGTTCTATCAGTTCTCCCGCGGGGTGCGGATTGTCTACCGCAAGAGCACGCACCATATCGATGTCCTGCGCTTCAACGGGGCTGATATTACGGACGACCAGCGGCTGAAGATCGCCCTGCAGAACTACCATTACACCAATTTCGATGAGTTCCTCGGGGTTCCCCTGGAGGAAGTGAAACAGAACATGAAACCGCGGGTTGTGGCCACTTCGGTCAACAATATCGTGGAAGAGTACCTGACCCTGCACCAGGGCCTGGATGCCCGCATCGAAGGGCGCATCGTCATTTTCGACTAACACAGTGTCACACAGGGCTGCTCATGCCGGTTCAATGAATCGCCGCTGAACAGCCTTTCGTTTTGTTATAATAAGCACAGCAAAGAGGAGGCTGCGGCGATGAAGGAAATCATAAGCATCGATGCGGAACAGGTATACAGTCAGCTCAGCCCGGCAGAGTGCATCGGACTGATGGAACAGGTATTTGCGGATGAGGAAAGCGGGGCCTGCGTACAGTATCTGCGCACGGCCATACCGATGCCCAACGGCAATGTCATGGCGGCGATGCCGGCGTATTTCCACGCGGGTTTTTTCGGCATGAAGATTCTCAGCGTCTATCCCCGCAACAGTCTGGACGGCTATCCGTCCCATCAGGGACAGATCCTGGTGTTCGATGAAGCCCACGGGGAGCTGAAGGGGCTGGTGGACGCAATGGCCGTGACCGGGGTGCGCACCGGCTGCTGCAGTGCGGTGGCCAGCCGTTATCTGGCCCGGCCGGAATCCTCGGTCCTGGCCCTGGTCGGCTGCGGGCACCAGGCCTGGTCACACCTGCGGGCCCTGAAGGAAGTCTTCCGTCTGCAGCGGGTAAAGGTCTTTGACGCCGTATGGGCGCGGGCCAAGGCCTTTGCGGAAGACGCGGAGGCGGAAACCGATCTGCCGGTCGAAGCCTGTATGTCCATAGAGGAAACGGTAAAGGACGCAGATATCATCTGCACCCTGACGGCCGCAAAGGAGCCGATCCTGAAGAAGGAATGGGTCAAACCGGGGGCGCATATCAACGCGGTCGGCGCCTGCGCAAAAGATGCCCGGGAGATTGACGGGGCCCTGACGGCGGCGGTGCGCTTCTATTGCGACAATGTCGATTCGGTCTGCCATGAAAGCGGGGATTATCTGCTGGCCCTGCAGGAAGGCAGTATTGCGGAAGGGCACATTATCGGAACAATCGGTGAAGTCATGGCCGGGAAAGTACCGGGCCGGACCTCGCCGGAAGAGATTACAATGTTTGAATCACTCGGCATGGCAGTGGAAGACCTGATCTGTGCCGACTATCTGATCGGAAAGGCAGGAAGACAATGAACAGCGATTGGGTAAAGGAATACCGGAAACTGTTTCCGGCAGCGGCACAGTGTGTGTACATGGACAACGCGTACGACTGCGGCAGTACAACTTTCGGCATCCGCGGGGTGGAGCGCTATTTCGCCGACTGGACAAAAGCGGCGGTAACCGTGGAGCGGGGCGGCCCGGGCCGGGCTTCCCACTTTGCGGTCATCGATGAGACCAGGGTCCTGCTGGCCGAACTGTGCGGGGCGGCGAGCCCGGATCTCGTGGCCTTCACCAGAAATACGAATGAAGGCCTGAACGCGATCCTGCAGGGCTTTGCGTTTGCCCCGGGGGACAATGTGGTCACCAATGCCATTGAGCATCACTCGGTCATCATGCCGGCCCTGAACGCCGGCCGGACCAGGGGTATTGAAGTGCGGGTGCTGCCCGAGCGGGAAGACGAGCGGATCCCGGCGGCGGACCTGATGGCGCTGTGCGATGAGCATACCCGGATGATGCTGGTCAGCCATGTGCAGTCGGTCACCGGCTACCGGATTGACCTGGCCGAGCTGGGGAAGCTGTGCCATGAACGCGGCATTTACCTGGTTGTGGACGCCATCCAGAGCCTCGGGCTGGAGCCGTTCCGCATGGATGAATGGCATGTGGACGCGGTCAACGGGGCCGGATACAAGAGCCTGAACGCGGTCAACAGCATCGGTTTTACCGTCTACAGCAGGGAACTGCTGAAGCAGATCTGGCCGGTCTATATCGCCGCCGGTTTCTGCAATGATGTCCGCTTCCGCGACGGGCAGTGGGAACTGTACTGCACGGATGACGGAAACGCCAGGAAGATGGAAAACAGCTCCCTGGACAACCCGGGCATCTATGTCCTGAACGAATCACTGAAGGTGCTGAAAGATGTCGGCATCGAACGGATTAATGCCCATGTCCGTGAACTGTATAAGGTGCTGCGGCAGGGGCTGGCTGATCTTGGCTATCCGGTCATTACCCCGGCAGCCGAAGCGGAACACCTGGGCATCGTATCCATGCGGCCGGCTGACCCGCAGGCCATGTTTGCCTTCTTCCGCAGCCGGAACATTGCCCTGAGCATCGCCGGGGGCACCCATGTACGCTTCTCCCTGGGCGGTTTCAGCACCATGGCGGACATCGAGGCGGTCCTGGCGGCAGCCCGGGAATATGACGGCCGCTGAGGGACGGGATATTCCTTCTGAAACGGCAGGGGACTGATTGATTTTCGGATCATATCCTGCAATAATTACTGAATAAGGAGTGTGGCGGATATGGCAGGCAAAGTGAATCTGGATATCCAGACGATTCTGGATAAGGAATTTAATATCGATTTCAAGGGCTACAACGCATCGGAAGTCGACGCGTTTCTGGATCTGGTGATCCAGGATTACGAAACATATCAGAGCATCACTTCTGATCTGAACGAGAAGATTGCCGAGCTCGAGCGGACCAATGCGTCCCTGCGGGCCAAGCTGATTGAGGTGGAAGGGCGCACCAGGGCCCTGGAAGCCAATCCTTCCGTCAGTGCCCAGGGGGCAGCCAATGTGGATATCCTCAAACGGCTGTCACGGCTGGAGGAAGAAGTCTTCGAACGTTCGAAAAACAAATAGAAATGAGTGTG
>JAFOIT010000144.1 GCA_017420585.1 Solobacterium sp. | reverse complement strand
TGGGTGGACGGCAACATCGGTTCGCGCATGACCATGAAGTATCCGGCCTGCATCCTGAACGGGGAGTATGCCCGCGGCATGTGCATTACGATTGCCGTGGCCGGCAAGGACCAGATCCAGGACACCGGCGCCAAGATGATTCATCTGGCCCCGCATACCAGTTCGACCATCGTCTCGAAGTCGGTATCCCGCAAGGGCGGGGAAGCCAACTTCCGGGATGAGATCTACCTGGGTCCGAAGGCGGACTTTGCCAAGGCGAAAATCGAGTGCGACACACTGATTCTGGATGACCTGTCCCGCAGTGATACAATCCCGACCAATGTCGGCGCGAACAACACCTCAACCATAGAACATGAAGCCAAGGTCTCCAAGATCTCGGAAGAGGAACTGTTCTATCTGATGAGCCGCGGTCTGACCGAGGCCCAGGCCACCGAGATGATTGTCCTCGGCTTCCTGGAGCCGTTTACCCGTGAGCTGCCGATGGAATACGCGGTCGAGCTGAACCAGCTGCTGAAGCTGGATATGACCGGCTCGGTCGGATAAGCCTGCATCAAACAGAAAATGCCGCAGGGCATTTTCTTTTCGGGCGGGATTAATTGTTTGAAAAATATCCGTATGATGGTAAAATACATGGTACGGAGGCTTAGCTCAGTTGGGAGAGCGCACCCTTCACAGGGGTGATGTCGCAGGTTCGAGTCCTGTAGCCTCCACCATGCTGTATTCAGTCCCCGGACAGATCTGGCCCGGGGTTTTTTAATGAAAAAAGATATTCCTCTGAGGAAAATGATATTTATCTGAGACGGTTTCTTTGTGTATTATAGAAATAACCTGAAAAATTCAGACAGTTTTTTGAATGGAGTTATATGACGGAAGAGAGAGCGGCACCCCATACCCGGGAGATGCGAAAAAAAGCCAATACATACTTCTTTGCCAAAGTAGCGTTCAACGTGGTTTTGATTGTGCTTGGCGCGCTGCTGATCGGTTACCTGCTGCGCCGCATGCAGACACAGGCATCGCTCCGGCGGCAGAACGAAAACAGCCAGCTGGCGCTGAATGAGGCACTGACAACCCTGCAGCGCAACGAGGAAAGCGCGGAAGGGCTGGAAGAAATATATCACCTGGGCAGCCAGCAGATTCTGGACGATATCGAACTGGTGCTGTCCGGCGGTCTCTCTGAAGCGATGGTGACAGCTGACGAGGACATCCGGGCCCAGATCATGCAGGAAGCAGCTGAACGGGCCGGGGTGGACTATCTGTTTGTCCTGGACCGGGACGGCCGTATCATGATCAGTCCGGACAGGGAGAATTTCCGGGTCAACCCGGCAGTGACGGGTATCCTGACCCAGGAAAACATAAACAGCCTGCTGGAGTATACCAAAAAAGCCGATGGTACGGTGCAGCCGGTCCAGGTCAGGAACCGGTTCGGAACCTTCTGGTTCTATTCCCGGCCGTACTATTTCTGGAATGAAGAATATGCCCTGGTTATCGGGGTGGATTCCGCGGTGCTGGATGCACAGACCGGTACGCTGCGGGATGTGTCTGCCGTGCTGCGGCGGACCGCTGTGATCAATGACGGATTCCTGTTTGCGGTTAATAAAACAAACAGCCTGTTCCTGTACTTCAATAACGGTGAGGACATGCTGACGGGGCGGAATGCCCTGCAGTGCGGCCTGTCCAGCAATGCGCTGGCGGACGGCTACAGCGGTGTTGAAACAATCCAGGGGCAGGAGTATTACTGTGTTTCCCGGATCTTCAATGACCAGGCGGTGATCTGTGCCACGGCGAGAACAGACAAGATCGTGGCGGATGACCGGTTTGTGCTGTTCTGGACCATCATGGGTTTCCATATTGTGATGCTGGTATCCCTGGCCTATGCCGTTATTGTCCGCAATGACTTCGTCCGCCATGCCGTGGCAACCGACCGGGTGGTCCTGCGGAAGGATTCCGCCAACCCGATCTATTTTGACAAGTCCGTGTTCCGGAAAGTATTCCCGCTGATGCTGGTCAGCATCATGATCATGTACGGCATATCGTACTATACCCAGACCCTGCTGGAAGTGACACAGGGTGTGGAGAAGTCGGCAGTGGCCCTGCAGGAAGTCACCGGCAGATATGAAGAAAGCATGGAAAACCGGGATGCGCTCAGCAGATACAATGATGAGCATTTCCTCTCCACAGCCCGGCTGCTTTCCTTTGTCGTGGAAGAAATGCCGGATATCCTGAATGAACAGACCGGCCGGTATTACAGTACTTATGATAACTACGGCAACCGGGTCTTCCTGACGGATGATGAAGGCAACCGCCTGCAGTCCGTGGATCATTCGGCGGTGCTGCAGAAACTGTGTGACAGCAACAGCATTGATTCGATCTATATCTTTGATGAAGACGGCCGGACGATTGCGACCAACACCGGCAACTGGTTCTTCACACTCAGCCATGATGCTGAAGCCCAGTCCTATCCGTTCCTGACAGTACTGGACGGCCGGACCGACAATTATATTCAGGCCCGGCAGACGAATGACCTCGGGGAGGACTCCCAGTTCATCGGCACGGCGATGCGCTACTATACAATGAAGGATGAAGAGGGTGTAACCCGCTATGTATCACGGTCAGCATTTGAACAGTCTGCAGCCACAAGCGGGCTTACCGGCACGATGACCGGTGACGGCATTACAGAACACCGGTCACTGCTCCAGATCGAAATAAATGAAAGCCTGTCTGACCGGCTGCTGGAACCGACCAGTGCGGAATGGGTGCTGACCACCAGCATGCTCAGCGGCGGCGGCATCGTGTTGTTTGACACCAGCAGTGATCACCTCTGCGTCTACTCACCGATGGCTGCCAGCGTCGGCCGGCCGGCAGCGGAACTCGGCATTCCGGACAATGCCTTCAGCGGCCTGGATTACTACGGCTTCACAAGGATCGACGGGGTTTCGTATTTCCAGTATTTCCGGTATCTGGATGATTATTTCATCGCCACGTTTATCCCGAAGAGCACGATGTATACAACCAGGGTGCCGATCTCTGTGATGACGGCGGTTGTCTGCTTTATCCTGATTCTGTTCCTCTCCCTGACGGTCACCCTGACAAACAGGGAAGAAGAAATGCTGTATCAGGTCATCAGCGAGGAAGAAGCGGAAAAAGGCCTGAATGCGTCCATCTTCAACATTATCCTGCCGTCCGGCCGGCAGACGTCCACGACCAATGCGGCCGCCCGCTGGGACAACCGGCATGTTCCGTGGAGTGAAAAGGCACCGGAACAGAAGCTGATTGATATATCGAAGTTCATCATCCTGGCGATGATTGTCTACACCCTGCTGATCGCGTTTGTGATTCCTTCACAGTTCCAGGAAAGTTCCGTACTCCGGTACATTCTGGGCGGTTCGTGGACCAAGGGCTGGAATGTATTTGCGCTGAGTGCGTGTGCCCTCGTGCTGATGTCAACGGTGATTCTGGTTGCGGTATGCCGGATCCCTGTCAATATTATTTCCTCGATGTTCGGGGCCAGAAGTGAGACCCTGGGCCACCTGCTGCTGTCCATCCTGAAGTACGGCGGAACGATCGGGGCACTGTTCTACTGTCTGTACCTGGTCGGTCTTGACGCCGGCGGCCTGCTGGCCAGTGTCGGTATTCTGTCGCTGGTCATCGGCCTTGGCGCGCAGAGCCTGATCCAGGATATCATTGCCGGCATCTTCATCGTCTTTGAAGGGGAGTTCCGGGTCGGTGATATTGTAACGATCAAGGAATTCCGCGGCACGGTGCTGGATATCGGCCTGCGGACAACAAAGATCATGGGTATGGACGGCAATATCAAGATCTTCAACAACAGTGAAATCTCCGGTGTCCTCAACATGACAAAGGAAACTTCGGTGGCGATGACGACCATCAGCATCGAATACGGCCAGGATATCGAATATGTGGAAGCCGTGCTTGCCCGTGACCTGCCGGCCCTCAAGAAAAACAATCCGAAGCTTCTCGACGGTCCGACATATCTCGGCGTATCCGAACTCGGCGCGAGCGGGGTTTCCCTGCGGATTATCGCGCGCTGCCGGGAAGAGGATGTCCGGGGCATGAACCGTTACCTGAACAGGGAAGTACTGCAGATTTTCTACCGCAACGGCATCAATGTACCGTTCAACAACGTGACATTGTCCAACCTGGATCCGTCACCGAAGAAAACCATGGCGGATTTCCTTGCCGAACAGGAGGAAAAGAAAGAATGAAACGCGGCAGAATCATTGCGGTGCTGGGCTGTTTCCTGCTGGCTGCCTGCGCATCCGGCAGGAGGGAAAACCCGGACAATCAACCGGTCCGGGTGCCTGAGACGACAGTGGTGCGGCAGGCCCTGGGATCAAACGGCCATATATTCACCTCCATTGCCATCGAACAGGGCTATTTCGCCGATGAAGGCATCACCGTGGAATTTGTCCCGGTTGCCAATGACACGGAAGTTTTTGAAGGTATCCGGGACGGGCGGATTGACATCGCGTCCAACTCCGGCACCAACCTGCCGCTGGAATACATTTCCAAAGGCCTGGACCTGACCGTTTTCGGCGGCTATATGCTGACCGGCTGTATGCCGGTCTTTGCCAGGACGGAAACAGAGTGGCACGGCATCGAAGACCTGATCGGCAGCACGATGGCCTGTGAACCGAATATGTTCGCCATTACCGGACCGCTGCTGGATATGGGCTATGAACCGCTGGAAGACATCACCTGGCTGAACCCGGATAACCAGGAAGACCGCATCCGGGCCGTGGAGAGCGGGGAGGCGGACTTCGGCCTGGTCGGAACTTCCCTGAACTATGAAATCATCACCAATCCGGATCTCAAGATCCTGACGTATGCGAGCGATGTCCTGCCGCAGTATTCGTGCTGCCGGGCAGAAGCGCTGACTTCCTGGGTCAACGCGAACCCCAATACGGTCATTGCCCTGCTGAAGGGCTGGATCCGGGCCATGGCATATTATGATACGCATCATGAAGAAACCGTGCATCTGACGATGAACCTGCTTGGTGAGGAAGAAGAATATGTACGGGCTTATCTGGACAATCCGCACTGCGATCTGAATGTGGATCCGATGAAGAGTGCTGTGGAGCGGGCCTGGAAATACATGGGCCGGCTTGGCCTGCTGGACATAGATGCGGCCGGGATCGACATCAACGACCATATCAATGTTGATCTTTATAAGATTGCCCTGGATGAGTGCCAGGCAGAGTACGGGGAAGAGAATCCGCGTTTCTATGAACGCATGCAGGCCCAGTATGCCCGCAACAACCAGTAAGAACCGCGGCTGCAGGAAAGCTGCAAGGACGAAGTGATGGCACTGGCGCTGAATATCATCCTGCTGTTTCTGGAGGGCATCGGCCTTTCCATCAGTTTCCGGGCCCGGAAATGGGGCAACTTTGTTTTCTATACACAGCTTTCCAATATGCTGTGTGCCTTGTCCAGCCTGCTGTTTGTGCTGTTTTCCCCGGCTGCCTGGGTCACTGCCGTAAGGTATCTGGCAGCCTGCGGGCTGGTCATGACATTCCTTGTGACGATCTGTGTGCTGATTCCCATGGGCGGGGATCCGAAAGACCTTCTGCTGGCGGGCAACGGCCTGTACCATCATGTGCTCTGCCCGATCCTCTGCGTGCTGTCCTATGTGCTGTTTGAACCGCATGCCGGCCGGAACATGGTGATTCCGTCCATGGCCCTGACATTGCTGTACGGGCTGATCATGCTGTATCTGAACTATATCCGCAAAGTGGACGGACCGTATCCGGTTTTCCGGGTACACCGGCAGTCCGTGCAGGCTTCGGTGATCTGGGTGCTGGTGCTGCTGGCCCTGATCGGCGGGATTTCCCTGGCCATGTGCCTCATCGCCGCCTGAAGAAATGAAAAAAAGCCTTCCCGGTCAGTGATATAGCCCCTGTCAAGTAGACAGACAAAATATCTAAAGTCATTGCCGTAACCAAGCCATCAAAAAGGTGGCTTGGTTTTTTGAATTTTATGTATCAGAACGATTCTGAAGTGAATGAATATGATTCCAGTATTTAATGATGCGATTGTTTTTGGGGATCGGATACACAACAGGTGTTTCTGAACTCAACGCTTCACGTCGTACTTCGCCCGCAGTCTTTCCCTTGAACCGGTGCTGAGGATATTCGTTTATGTAGTATTCAAATGCCCCATATATCGCAGCTTTGATTTCTTCCTGCGATCGGGCATTAGGATAAAGCACCGTGATCAGTTCTTTAATGATCCCCTGAAATCCTTCTATCGGGCCATTGTCGATACATCTGGATACTCTGGACATGGATTGTGTTATGCCAAGTTCTTCCAACATCTTTTTGAACAGGGCTCTTGTAAATTGGAAGCCTCTGTCGGAATGGAGCAGAGGATGGGTATCCGGATTGGCTTCCAAAGCCAATTCCAGCGATCGGTTAACCAGAAATGTATCATTCCTGCAGCTGATATTGACGCCGACAGGATAGCGGTCATGCAGATCCAGAATGGTCGATACATATAACTTTCCATTCGTTTCCGGAACTTTGATTTCTGTAACATCAGTGCACCATTTCTCGTTTGGCCTGTCCGCAGTGAAGTCTCTGTTTAACAGATTCTCCGCAACTTCCTCAGGCGTTGACCGTTTCCAGTAATAATGGCTGTTTTTCGGTCTGCTTGAACGGATATTATGGATGCACATCAGCCGATAGACTCTTTTGTGATTGACCGGCTGTTCTCCTTCATCAAGATGATGATTGATGTAATCTGTCATGGCCAGCTTACCGAACAGGCTGTTATTCCCTTTGGCAACTTTCCTGATCTTCGCAAGCAGTTCCTGATTTTCAAGATCTCTTTGCGAAGGTTTCCGGTTTTTCCACTTGTAATAGGAAGCCCGGGATACTCCCAGAAGTCTGCAGATCCAGCAGATCCCCCAATCTTCATATTCCTGTATCAGCTGGTAAATGTTTTCTTTCGTCGCCTTGTCTAATGCGATCCGTCTGGCTTTTGGTGTTCCGCCAGCCACCTCCTTTCGAATTCGTCCACTTTTTTTAACAGTTCATTCTCTCTTTCCTTCAGAAGAAGCTGGTATTCCAGCTGCTTGATCCGCCGCTGCGCTTTCTCCAGATCTGTCAGTTCTTCTTCCTTCTTCCGTTTACCACGGTTATCCGCCAGTCCTTCTGTACCCCTGGCTTCATAATTGCAGACCCATTGATAAACCTGGGCATAACTGCAGTCATACTTTGATGCGGTTCCTTTGTAGTCCTTGTTGTGATCGAGGCAGTACTGTACAATTTCCTGTCGTTCTTCCAGTGTTGTCTTCTTTCGTTTTGTCATGTAGACCTCCGGATGAGGATCATAGTCCTTCAGTTCTTCATAACTATTGTACTTTGAAATCCACTGCCGTATCTGTCTGGTCGATCGTATTCTGTATTTGGCCAGAAGATCACTCAATGATCCGGATCCGGACAGGTACTCTTCGACAACCTGAAACTTGAACTCCTTGGTATACCTTTTATTTGTCTTCGTTTCCTGCAAAATCTCCGGACCGTTTGCCTGATACTGTTTTATCCAGTAGCGAACTGTTCTTTCACCATTTTTGCCCATTTGAAGTTTTCTAGCGATCTCTGCTGCGCTGTTCTCTCCACTTAAATACTCCTTACAGGCCTTTAGTTTTTCTTCATACGTGTACTTAACTTTTCTTCCCATGAATAAAGTCCCACCTCCGTGGGCAACGCTTTATATTTTTGCGTTGTCTACTTTAGTGGGACTGTATCACAGGGAAGGCTGTGTTTTTTTATTTGCTCAGTTCAATGGCCCGGTTGATGCATTTTTCATCAGCCCGTTCGACCATGCTGTCGAGATCCTCGGCTTCAAACACCCGGATGGCTTCGATGGTGGTGCCGCCCTTGGAGCAGACGGAAGCGACGAAGTCCTCGAGCGGTTTGTCCGGCTCGGCCGCCAGCAGTTTGCCGGAACCGATCATGGTCTGCACCAGCAGGGTCCTGGCAGTTTCCGGATCCACACCGCGGCGGATGACATCCTTCAGGATGCTGTTGAGGAAATAATAGAAGTAAGCAGGGGTGCTGCCGTGCACGGCAATGATGTTGTTCATCTGGCTTTCCGGAATATCGCGGACGACCCCGAGGGCTTCAAACATGGAACGTACAAAGGCAAGATCTTCCGCGGATACATCATCTGTATGGCACAGTGCCGTTGCCCCGCATGAGACCATCAGGGGCGTATTCGGCATGACCCGGATGACCGGGATGTCACCGGCAAGGTCGCGGATGTGCTGCATGGACAGGGCCGCAACGATGGACAGCAGGCAGTCAATGTCAAGGCCGCTGAGCTTCGGCAGGACACTGTCAACGACCTGCGGGGTGACAGCCAGCAGGACAACGTGGGCGGTTTCCGCCAGTTCCGCTTCACTGCCGCAGACCGCAAAACCGAGTTCCGCACAGCTCTTTCTGATGGTTTCCGAAGGATCAAAAACGGCGATTTCTTCTGCTTTCAAAAGCCCGCGGTTAAGGGCGCCCCTGGCGATGGACATGCCCATGTGGCCGCAGCCGATGAATCCGAGTCGATACTGTTTCATATACTGTTCTCCTTTAGACAATATTCATTATATGGCAAACAAGTGCGGGGTGCAGGGAAAAACAATTTACGGTAGAATAATGACGTCATGTATATTGTCAATCTGTGGATCGAGCACCCCGTCCGGGGCCTGGATCAGACATTCAGTTATCTGTATGAAAGGGAACTTGCGGCCGGTCTCCGGGTGCAGGTTGATTTCAACGGGCGCAGACTGATCGGCTTTGTAGAGAGCAGTGAGCCGGCGGACGCGGATGAGGCGGCCCTGAAAAAGCGTTACGGCTATGCCCTGAAGTATATTGATGATGTGCTGGACGAAGAACCGCTGCTGACGGAAGAACTGCATGACCTGGCCATGTGGATGGCCGATACGACCCTGTCACCGCGGATTGCCTGTTTCCAGGCGATGCTGCCGGGGAAGGTCAAACCCCAGTCCGGCCGGGAAAGCGCGGTGAAAGAGAACTGGGTCAGGATCAGTGAAACGGAAGTGTCGCTGACCCCGAAACAGCTGGAAGCGTATCTGTATGTCAGGGATCATCAGCCCCTGCGCTATGCCGAACTGCGCAAAGTCTATCCCAACCAGGCCCGCCAGCTGGTTGAGAAGGGAGCTGCCGTACTGGAAAGCAGGGAGCGGGAAGCCGTCTCGCTGGCGCTGGAGGAAACCGCGGATTCCCTGGTTCTGAATGATGTACAGACCGCGGCCATGAAGGAGATCGAAAGCAGCGAAGATCCGGTTTTCCTGCTGCATGGCGTGACCGGGTCCGGCAAAACAGAGATCTATCTTCAGATGGCTGAAAAAGCCCTCAAAGCCGGCCGGCAGGTACTGATCCTGGTGCCGGAAATCGGCCTGACCCCGCAGATGATCGAGCGCGTCAGGAACCGCTTCGGCATGGACCTGGCAATCTATCATTCCGCTTTGAACGCGCAGGAAAAATACGAACAGTACCGCAAGGTGAAGACCGGCCGGGCCGCGATTGTCGTCGGCACCCGCAGCGCGGTTTTCCTGCCGTTCCGTGACCTCGGACTGATCGTGCTGGATGAAGAACACGATTCCTCCTATAAGCAGGAGAACCAGCCGGCATATCACTGCCGGGATGTGGCTATCTGGCGGGGCCGTTACCATGGCTGCAAGGTAATCCTGGGCAGCGCCACCCCGTCGCTGGAAAGCTATGCCCGCGGGATCCGCAGGGTATATCATCTCGTGCACCTGCAGGAACGGGTTAACCGGACCATGCCGGAAATTGAAGTGGTACCCCTGAAGGAAGCGCTGCAGAAAGGGGATTCGTATATTCTCACAAAGACGCTGAAAGAGCGCATGCAGGAGGCCCTGGCGCGAAGGAAACAGGTGATCCTGCTGCTGAACCGGCGCGGCTACAGCACCCAGATGCGCTGCCGCAGCTGTCAGGAAGTCATCGTATGCCCGCACTGTGATCTGGCGATGAGTTACCACCGCGACGAAAAGATCATGAAATGCCATGCCTGCGGCACAGTTATGCGGCTGCCGAAATACTGTCCTTCCTGCGGCCAGGCGGCCGGGTATTCATCATACGGTTTCGGCACCCAGCGGCTGGAACAGGAAGTGCAGGAGTGCTTCCCGCAGGCCCGGATCCTGCGCATGGACGCCGATACAACTGCGGCCAAGAACAGCCATCAGAAGATTCTGGAACGGTTCGGCCGGAAAGAGGCGGATATCCTGCTGGGCACGCAGATGATCGCCAAGGGACTGGATTATCCGGATGTCACCCTGGTCGGCATCATCAACGGGGATGAAGGCCTGAGCCGGACCGACTACCGCAGCTGTGAGACAACGTTTGACCTCCTGATGCAGGCCAGCGGCCGCAGCGGCCGTTCGGAAGATGCCGGGCGGGTGGTCCTGCAGGTCTATGACCCGGATCACTACGCGGTGCAGTGCGCCGTGCAGCAGAACTATGAGTCATTCTTTGTCAGTGAGATGCGTTTCCGCCATGCCGGGCAGTATCCGCCGTATACCTATATGATTTCCCTGACGGTCATTGGCCGCAGTCAGAAAGAAGCGGATGAGACTGCCGGTATCCTGAAGGCCCATCTGCAGAATGAAGCATACAAAACAATCGGGGTAATAGCCCTGCTGAAAATACAGGACCGGTTCCGCAGCCGGATCCTGCTGAAAGGAAAGGATCTTGACGTCATGCGCAGGGATGTCCGGCGGGCCCTGGAAGACCCGCAGGTCAGCCCGAAACATGTCCGCATTGATGTCAATCCGATGACATTGGACTGATGAACAATCCCAGAAAAATAGCCCTGGATGCCCTGTGCCGGGTCATCCATCAGAATGGTTATGCCAACCTGATCCTGCGCCGGCAGAATGATCTGTCCCCGGCTGACCAGGCGCTTGTTTCGGCGTTGGTCTACGGGACCCTGCGCAATTATCTCTGGCTGGAATACCAGTGGCGCGGCTATGCGGAAAAGAAGGTGCGGCCGCAGACGGCGGTGCTGCTGGACATGAGTGTATTCCAGCTGCTGTATCTGCAGAAGATCCCGGCCTATGCCGTACTCAGTGAAGCCGTGGAACTGGCGGCGGAGCGAGACCGCAGGTTTGTCAATGCTGTCCTGCGCCAGGTGGAACGCAATGGCATCCGGCCGGCGCCGGAAGGGGATCCCCTGAAGAAAACGGCGCTGGAGACAAGTCATCCGGAATGGCTGCTGCGGCTCTGGCAGGCGCATTACGGCGAAGCGGACGCGCTTGCCATCGCGGCCCATGACCAGACCAGTGCCGGTGTTTACGGGCGTATCAACCGGCTGCGGATCAGCCCGCAGGAAATACAGGCACATCCTGAGGTCACTATGCTGGAAAATGACTGTTTCCGCTACCGCGGTGTTCTGAGCCGGACCCCGTGGTTCAGGGACGGCCAGGTGGTCATCCAGGACCGGGCAGCCCAGCTGATCCCGTATTATCTTGACGTAAAACCGGGCATGGATGTGCTGGATCTCTGCGCAGCCCCGGGCACGAAAACCCAGCAGATCGCGGTGCTGATGGAGAATCAGGGGAAACTCACGGCCAATGATGTCAATCCCGGCCGCGTGAAGCTGATTGAACAGCTGATGGAGAAAACCGGGGTCGGCATCTGCCGGACCACGGTGCAGGACGCTTCTGTACCGGTCGAGGAATGGCAGCGGGAAGGGTTTGACCGGGTGCTGGCTGACGCACCGTGCTCGGGCTTGGGTGATCTGCGCCACAAGCCGGAAATCCGCCTGCATGTCACCCCGCAGAGCATCGATGAACTGGTCAGCCTGCAGCAGCGGATTCTCGACTGCAGCGCGGACTATGTGCGGCCGGGCGGGATCCTGGTCTACAGCACCTGCACCCTGAACCGCAAGGAAAACGAAAACCAGGTCCGTGATTTTCTGCGCCGGCATCCCGGATTTGTCCTGAACAGGGAGAAGACCTGCCTGCCGCAGGAGCTCGACAGTGACGGGTTCTACATGGCGCAATTGACAAGGAATTCATAGCCGGAGTGTGATAGAATATAGACCATGCGGACAATATATGATCTTACCCTGAAGCAGATGGAGGAAATGCTGGCGGAAAAAGGCCAGAAGTCCTACCGGGCAAAACAGCTGTATGCCTGGCTGTACCGGAAACAGGCCGCTTCCTTTGATGAGATGACCGACCTGCCGGCAGCCCTGATCAGCGAACTGAAAAACGAATACTGCCTCATGCCGGTTGTCCTGGCCGAAAAACAGATTGCCAGGGACCTGACGGCCAAATATCTTTTTGAACTGCAGGACGGCAGCACCATTGAATCCGTGCTGATGCATTTCAGTTTCGGTGAAAGTGTCTGTGTGACAACCCAGGTCGGCTGCAGCATGGGCTGTACGTTCTGCGCGTCCGGCCTGCTGAAGAAACAGCGGGACCTGACTGCCGGCGAGATTGTCGGCCAGATCATGTACATCCAGAAGGAACTGGCGGCTGAAGGCAAGCGGGTTGACAACGTCGTGGTCATGGGCACCGGCGAACCGTTTGACAACTATGACAATGTCATGGATTTCTGCCGGGTGATCAACAGTGATCACGGGCTCGGCATCGGCGCCCGCCACATCACGATTTCAACCTGCGGCATCATCCCGAAGATCCGGGCTTTTGCGGCGGAACATGTCCAGTACAACCTGGCCATCTCCCTGCATGCCCCGACGGATGAGCTGCGCACCAGGCTCATGCCGGTCAACAAGGCCTATCCGCTGGCGGAACTGATGCAGGCCCTGCGTCAGTACAGCGAGGAAAACCACCGCCGGCTGACGTTCGAATACATTCTTCTCAAAGGTGTCAATGACGCCGATGACCAGGCAAGGATGCTGGCGGACCTGGTCCGCGGCATGAATGCCTATGTAAATCTGATTCCCTACAACGAAGTTGACGAAAACGGCTACCATTCCACCGATGACAGGACAGCGCTGCATTTCTATGACGTGCTGATGAAAAACGGCGTCAAGGCGACGCTGCGGACCCGTCACGGGGAAGACATCGATGCAGCCTGCGGACAGCTGCGGGCAAAGCACGAAAGGAACAGACGGAATTAATGAAATACTGCGGGACCACCGACCGCGGGAAACTGCGTAAAAGCAATCAGGACAACTACGTCATCGCGACCAACCGGAACGGTGATGTTTTTGCCATTGTCTGTGACGGCATCGGCGGCGGCCGCGGCGGGGATATTGCCAGCCGCATGACCGTGAATTATTTCTCCGAGCTGTTTGCGGAACACGCCGGGTTTGAGTCGGCCAGCGATGCCAAGTACTGGCTGCGGATCAATATATCCGAAATCAACCGGCGGATCTTCCAGCGCAGCAGGGACCAGGAGGAACTGCGCGGCATGGGCACAACTATGTGCGGGGTCCTGAAGGCTTCGGTGGGCACCTTTGTCGTCAATATCGGGGACAGCCGGGCCTATTCCTGGCAGAAGGATACCGGCCTGAAACAGCTGACCATTGATCATACGCTGGTGCAGGACATGATCATGCACGGGGAAATCACCCGCAAGGAAGCGGAGAATTATCCCCGCAAAAATGTCCTGACAAATGCCCTCGGGGTCTGGGAGAGCGTACGCAGCGACATCGATACGCATCCTGAACCGGTGCAGGGATATCTGGTCTGCAGCGACGGCCTGCACGGCTATGTTGATGAGAAGAATATCGCTAAAATCGTCATGACCAAAGGCCGGGACCCGGCCCTGAAGGTCCGCAGACTGATCAAGGCGGCACTGGATGCCGGCGGCTTCGACAACATCACGGTGATTCTGATTGATCTGGAAGGAGAGAATGCAGTATGAGCAATAATATGATTGCAAATCGGTATGAAGTCTTCCAGCATATCGGCCAGGGCGGCATGGCGGATGTTTTCCTGGCGGTTGATACAATCCTTAACCGGCATGTGGCGATCAAGATCCTGCGCAGTGAACTGTGCACCGATGCGGTATCCGTGCTGCGCTTTGAGCGTGAAGCCCAGGCAGCCACGGCGCTTTCGCACCCCAATATCGTGGAAATCTACGATGTCGGTGAATACAAAGGGCACCATTATATTGTCATGGAATATGTGCCCGGCAAGACCCTGAAACAGGTAATCCGGGACCGCGGGGCACTGCTGAAGGAAGAGGCTGTGGATATTGCCAAGCAGCTGGTTTCGGCGACCGCGGAGGCACACCGGCGGGGGATTATCCACCGGGATATCAAACCGCAGAATGTCATTGTCAAATCAGACGGTTCCATCAAGATCCTGGATTTCGGCATTGCCCTGGCCAAGGGCAGCATGCAGCTGACCCAGGCCAACAATGTCATGGGCTCCGTGCATTACCTGGCGCCGGAACTGGCCCGCGGCGAACCGGCAACGGTCCAGAGCGATATCTACGCGCTGGGTATTGTGCTGTATGAAATGCTGACCGGGGATGTGCCGTTCAAGGCGGAAAATGCCGTCCAGGTTGCCCTGATGCAGATGCGCAACGAACTGCCGGACTGCCAGAAAATCAATCCGACCATCCCGATGTCGGTGGCCAATATCATTACAAAGGCTACGTCCAAGGACAGGGGCCAGCGCTATCAGTCCTGCCAGGAAATGCTGAATGACCTGCGGGTCTGCCTGCTGCCGGAAAACCTGAACCAGGAAAAACTGGTGCTGAAGCCGGCCCCGAAGGAACGCCGCCCGGCCGCCCCGGAACAGACGCATGCCATGCCGGTGGTCAACGATAACCGCATCATTGCCAATACCGGCCGGCAGAAGAAACAGCACGAAGTGACCACCCAGCAGAAGGTTGTCCGCCCGGCTGTACAGAAAAAGCCGAAGAAGCGGCTGCTTAACCGGATTGCCCTCGGCGTGCTGATCGTGCTGCTCAGCCTGCTGGCAGTCAGCGGCATCTATTTTGCCCTGAGCCTGAGCGGCATTCTTTCCCCGCGGGTGGAGGCAATCATGGTTCCGGATATCATCGGCATGACCCTGACGGAAGCCAAGGAAGTCTGTACGGACAGCAACCTGGTCCTGGACACTTCCAACGTGACATATACGCTGACCGAAAGCACCGAGAAGGGGCACATCATCGCGGTGGAGCCGGAAATCGGCACGGAGATCGAAACCGGGTCACGGATCACGGTTACAGTCTCCAGCGGTGTCTATGCCCTGGCTGACAATTTTGTCGGCATGAATATCGGCACGGTAAGGGAAATGATCTCCAATCCGAGTGCGGAAAACCGCGACAAGTACCGGAATATCGTGCTGACTGTGGCTGAACAGGAAAGTGATACCGCCCAGCCGGGTGAAATCATTGCCCAGGAACTCCTGGAACCCAATATGCCGTACAACCCGGAAACCAAGACGGAAATGCGGCTGGTCTACGCCAGTTATCCGACTGTGGTCATCCCGGGCAATATCGAGGGGATGGCTGTGGATGAAGCTGCGGCCCTGCTGGAAGGCATGGGCGTGCGGGTTCTGACCAGCAACCTGGACTACAGCTCACTGCCGCAGGAACAGGTTGATAATCTGCAGTTCGGTATTGTCATCAAATCCGATCCTGAAATGGGCAGTGAATATACCCAGCGGGAAGATAACTACATCACATTATTCTTTTATTGATAACACCAGGAAATGAAGGCCAGAATCGTAAAAATCATATCCAAGAACTACCAGGTGCTGACGGATGCCGGTGAACGTCTCGATGCCCTGGTCATGGGGAAAGTACGCCTGCAGACCGTGCCGCTGGCCGGGGATGAGGTGGAAATCGAGCAGATTGACGGCCGCTGGGCCATCCAGAAGATCCTGCCCCGGCGCAACCGGCTGATCCGGCCGGCGGTGGCCAATGTGGATCAGGCCATTATCGTCATGAGTGTCAGGGATCCGGATTTTTCCACGGCCCTGGTGGACCGGCTCAGTTTTCTGATTGTACATGCCGGCGTGGCGCCGCTGCTATGTGTGACAAAGACGGACCTGGGCATACCGGAAGAGGTTGAAAAGGCCATCCGTGAATATGAGCAGGGACCG
>JAFOIT010000143.1 GCA_017420585.1 Solobacterium sp. | reverse complement strand
TCATAGTCAATTACTGTCCCGTGTTTTTCCGCCAGGGCAGCCAGTATGTTTTTTGTGCCGGCTTCAATCCGGTTGAGAGATGCGTGGTCGGTATATTTGACAATACCGACGCGGTATTTTTCCTTAACCATATTATTTATTTCCTTCCTTATCCGTCAGTCGTCAATCCGTTCGATCTTGAAGATGACCGGCCGGGTGCCGTCGTTGCAGCAGGCGATCATCATCTTCTCGTCATTGGTCCAGCCCCGCATGATAGCGCCGCCCTGCAGGCCGGTATAAATATACCGGGAGATGCAGTCCCAGGCTTCGGCGCACTGGGTTCCGTTCCCGCAGCGGAAATACGGGAGATCATCCGGTCCGAAGATGAATTCATCCCCGATCTCATAGACCGGGCAGGGTCCGCTCTGCGGGTTGACAAGATACTTTTCCTGAAGGTCTTCATAGCACTTCTTGTCGATGACTGTTACTTTCACTTTCGGCATAACTGTGCCCCCATCTCTTACTGATTTCACTATATAGTAAAAGAACAGGCTGTGCCACTGACAGATGAAGCAAAGCGTGAAGAGGTCTGATGTACATCAGCACATTCTGCCGGAACCATGCCTTCAGGCGGGCTCCCTCATCCTTTCTAAATAAAATAGAAAGATCATATTCATATCCGATGTTATGCGGTTTGATGAAAATCCTCCAGGAGGACTTTTATTTCAGCGCGGACTGTTTTTTAATTATATTGGCACTGTAAAAATGGAACTGGCAATGACAGATTTATTGACAACAGCATTGATGGCCGTTCAGATGTCAGGGGTCACGCTTTTTTGCGTGCTGCTGACATATCTGCTGCGGAAAAAACTGAAGGACAGGAAATTAACCGCTGCCTGGAAGATTTCCATCGGATTGATTTACGGTGTGTTCTGTATCCTGTCCACACACTTCGGCGTCAACTACGGAAACATGATCCTGAATGTACGGGATCTGGGGCCCATGTCTGCCGGCCTGCTCTTCGACCCGGTATCCGGCATTATTGCCGGCCTCATCGGCGGTGCGGAACGGTATATTGCGGGAACTTACTGGCAGATCGGCGCATTCAGTACAGTGGCCTGCAGCATTTCCACATGCTTTGCGGGATTCTTTGCCGCCGCCATGCATATCATCATATTCAAACGGAAAGACCCCTCCCCGGAACACGCTTTCTTTATGGGCGCAGTCATCGAAGTCTTCCACATGTATGCGGTTTTTGCCACCCACCGGGATAAAATGTCCCAGGCTTTCCTGACCGTCAGATACTGCGCCATACCGATGATTCTTTTCAGCGGCATCGGACTTTTCCTAACCGTCATCCTGCTGGAACGCAGCCAGGGAATAAAATTCCGGCCGCTGCGTAAAATGCCCGAACGCGAAGTGCCTGTACTGCGGCAGTTCCGCGTCTGGCTGTTCGGCATCACTGCCGTTGTCCTGGTCATCAACTTCGGGCTGAGCTACAGCCTGCAGACCCTCACGGCAACCCAGGCTGCCGAACGGGAATTAAGTGATGCCGAAAACGATATCAGCACCACGTATGAAATGCTCAGCAGCCGTGCCGGCCCGGTGGACAAGATGGTCACGCACATCAGCAACAACGGCCGCTTCACGATTTTTGACCCGGATGACAATGTGATCGCGGGTTATGTGCCTGGTGAAGAGTTCATGGAGAGCCTTCGGGAGATCCGGCGGACAAACGAAGAAGGAACCACGTTCCGGACAACATATTTATCGACGGGATGGCTCTGCCGGACCAGAACCCTGAGGGACGGGACAAAGCTGATCATCATGATGCCCGAAATGCTTGTCTACCAGGCCCGTGACATCCAGGCATATGAAACCCTGCTGGCAGATGTACTTCTGTTCTCCGTAATCTATCTGCTGATATCACTGCTGGTGCAGGGGACCATTGTTAATAACCTGATCAAGGTCAATGAATCCCTGAACCGGATTACCGACGGTGACCTTAATGAAACAGTCAGCGTTTACACATCAAAGGAATTTGCCTCGCTGTCCGATGACATCAACAAAACCGTGAATTCACTGAAAGGTTATATTGCGGCCGTTGAGAAGAACATGGAACAGGAACTCCTGCTGGCCAAGACCATCCAGGATTCCGCCCTGCCCAAAAACTTTGATTACAACAACCCGGCATTTGATATCTATGCCTTCGTGGATCCGGCCAAGGAGGTCGGCGGTGATTTCTACGACTTCACCTTTGTCGGCCGCGACAGGCTCGGCCTTGTCATCGCCGATGTATCCGGCAAGGGTATACCGGCTGCCCTCTTCATGATGCACAGCAAGACTGCCCTGCGCGGTCTGGCAGAGACCGGCCTGACGCTGACGGAAGTGTTTGAGCGGGTCAATGCCGAACTCTGCAAGGGCAATGACGCAGGCATGTTTGTTACCGTCTGGATGGCTGTCATTAATCTGCGAACCGGCACAATGCAGTGCCTCAATGCCGGACACGAATATCCGACGATCCGGCACGGTGAGGGCGGTTATGAAATTTTCAAGGAGAAGCACAGCCTGCCGCTCGGTACAATGGAAGGCCTGCAATTCAAGGAATATGAGATTACGCTGGCTCCGGGTGACAGTGTGTTCGTATACACGGACGGTGTTCCGGAAGCGAACAACCGGCAGGGCGAACAGTACGGCACGGAACGCATGCTCGCTGCCCTAAACGCCAACCTTGACAAATCCATGCAGGAACTTCTGCCGGCAGTCAAGGCAGATCTGGACAGTTTTGTCGG
>JAFOIT010000142.1 GCA_017420585.1 Solobacterium sp. | reverse complement strand
TGTTTTTTGAAAGCAAAGGCCTGTCTGATATTGAAGTGGTTTTATCAGATGAACTGCCACAAGCCGATCGGATCAGCGGCAAGTTCAAGCACGTTTATAAAGACTTTCAATGAATATCCCGATCTTAAACACTAAGAGTAAGTATTATAGACCTGAAGGGCTTTCTGAGGCCGCAAACGGTGCATTGAAGCTGCAGGCCGATTCCGGTAAAAGCTGAGAATCGTCTATCATGACGAGCAAAAAGTCCGGCGAGTACGGGCTCAGTGCCTTGACTTTCTGCTTCTGCGCCGTTTTCTGCGGTGCTGCTTCCGGCTCTTCAGCAGGATATACAGCAGGAACAGACCGCCTGCACATATCTTGACGGCAGTACCATGCGCCTGCCAGAAGGCCTTGATATTGCGGACCAGGTACATGCGCCGGCTGAAGCGCAGATCATCTCTGACATAGAGGGTTTCACTGTAGACCTCGCGGTCATCAGCCAGGACATGCAGGGTTCCGGCCGCCGTGCCGGCAGTGACCGGGGCAGCCAGTACATCAGGCAGGTCACTCACGTAGCGCACTGCGGTTTCCGCCGGCAGGTCCATGTGCATGGTGCCTTCCGTATAAAGCGTATAGCTCTCCATGTCGGGGCAGTCCTGCACGGCCACATCACCAGCCGCCATGCCCGGCTCCACCAGGGCATAATTCCGGTAGGCATCCTGCAGCCAACGGAAGACTGTACCGGCATCCCGCAGGGCACCCTGATCCTCCGGGCCGTGGCAGAGAATGCAGATCAGCCGCATGCCGTTCATTTCGTCCAGGGCCGCCAGGCACCGGCCGGCCGGGTAGGTAAAGCCGGTCTTGCCGCCAAGATATCCGGGAATGTCGAAGATCCCGTCATGCACAAACGACAGCGAAGTCGAGCGCATCATCACACCTGCCGGGGCTGAGGCCACCGGGGAGGAAATATAGCGTTCACTCTGCAGGATCTGTACGTAAAGGTCGTTCTGCAGGCAGTATGCAAACAGCAGCGCCAGGTCTTCGCAGGTGCTGTAATGATTGTCATCATGCAGGCCGGTCGGGTTGACAAAGTGGGTATGGGTCATGCCCAGCTCTGCCGCTTTCCGGTTCATATGTTCCACAAACGCTTCCACCGAGCCGTCAACTGCCGCCGCCAGGGCATTGACGCAGTCCGCGCCGGAGGGCAGGGCAGTGCCGTACAGCAGGTCCAATACGGTTGGTGTATCGCCGGCCTGAAAACCTGCCACGGTGGCATTGGCTTCCGCCAGGCCCGCCAGCATGTCCGGGGTAATGGTGACGGTATCTTCCGGATCAAGGGCTTCAATGGCTATGATCTCGGACATCATCTTGGTCAATGAAGCCGGATAGATGCGCACATCGGAATTTTCCTGCCAGAGAATCTGGCCGGTATTGATATCCTGCAGAAAGATGCAGGTACTGTCGATTTCCGGATATTCAACGGCCCCGGCCGGTATCATCCCGGTCAGAACGAACAGCAGACAGAAAAAAACAGTAAGAATTCTCTTCAGTTTCATGACTGCATTATACATGAATCATCTGCACGATTCATTTAAGAATCCCGTAAGAAAAGGGAAGCGATGGTGCCGGCTTGCAATCAGACCGGGAAAATATTAGAATGTTGCTGTTTAGTAAAGGTGGTGTCAGAATGACAGAATTTTGGTCTTCTCTGTTATGGTTTGTTGCCGGTGGTGTTGTCGGGGCGCTGATCTGCTATTATTTCACCAAGAAGAACTTCGAAAAGCAGATTGCGGAAAATCCTCCGGTAACGGAAAAGATGATCCGGGCAATGTTCCTGCAGATGGGCCGCAAGCCGAGCGAGGCACAGATCCGCCAGGTTATGCGTTCCATGGGACAGAAGTAGAAGTTTTGAATAAAAGGGTTAATCCCTTTTTTTCATGTTCCGGTGTAAGCATAAATTTTCTCTGTTATAATTTAATCTGCAAGCGGTTACTCCAAAGGGGATGAATAATTATGATTTATGCTGGCATCGATATCGGCGGAACGACGATTAAAAGCGGCTTGATGGACGGCGACAGCGGAAAACTTCTGGCAGATATGAGCTGCCCGTTTCCGCATGCAAGGGGTGTGACGGGGACAGCCGAAGATATCCGCAGATCCGTTGACAGCCTGTGCGCGGAGATCGGCATTGAGGCTTCTTCCCTGGGCGGCATCGGCGTCTGTGTGCCGGGCAGCATCTCACCGGACATGTCCATGGTGCTCGATGCCTACAATCTCGGCTTTCACAATGCCCCGCTCAAGGCGGAGGTGGAGAAGCTGTTCCCGGACCAGATTGTTATGCTGGGCAACGATGCCGATATAGCCGCCATGGCCGAACTGAACAACGGTGTTTTCACCGGCCATAAGACGGCAATCCTGCTGACCCTTGGCACGGGCCTTGGCGGCGGGATTATCCTGAACGGCAAGATTTTCCGCGGCGGCAACGGCAACGGGGTGGAACCGGGGCATTTTGTCGTCGACATGCACGGTGACCTGGTCTGCACCTGCGGCAGCCGGGGCTGTGCGGAGACACTGTGTGCGGCAACCTGGCTGATCAATCAGGGCAGGGAACTGGTCCGCCGCGATCCGGATGGTCTGCTGGCCAGATATGCCGAAGGGGACCCGGACAAGGTAAATGCCCGTCTGGTTATCGACTGCGCGCGGGAAAAGGATCCGGAAGCCGAGAAGGTGTTCGATACGTATCTTGAAAGCCTGTCTACGGTCATCGCTTCGCTGATCGCGCTGTTTGATCCGGAAGTGATCGGCATCGGCGGCGGTGTTTCCGGAGCCGGGGAATTCCTGCTGGCCCCGCTGCGTCAGCGCGTCAGGGAAAAGAATTTCTTCAAGAAGGAATATGAGATTGTCCGGGCGGAACACGGCAATACCGCCGGCATGATCGGTGCGGCAACCCTGGCCAAGGTCGGCTACTGAGCAGTCATCAACGGCTTCCGCAAGGAGGCCGTTCTTTTATTTTCGGAATTGATAAGGGCTGCGGCCGCACTTCTGTTTTGGCACTGGGCGGTGCATGAAGTATAATAATTCCGTGATGCTTTCGTGACCCATGCCAGGTCATCTTTTCAGACTGAGCATCACCGGTCCTTTATGGACTGCCGGAAAGGAACAGAAGAACAATGAGAATCGGATTGTTTTCAGATACATACCCGCCTGATGTCAACGGTGTGGCAAACAGTACAAGGATCCTGAAGGATGAACTGCGCCGGCACGGACACGATGTCTTTGTCGTGGCTACCGGCATGAATGAAGATACCGGCTGGGATGAGAAGCACGAAGTGCTGCGGCTGGCCGGCATTGAAATTCCCCAGCTTTACGGATATGTCGTGACAACCCCGTTCCATATCCGCGCGCTCAATGAAATCCGGAAACTGCATCTGGACCTGATCCACGCCCAGACTGAATTCGGCGTCGGCATGTTTGCCCGGATCTGTGCCCGGCAGCTCAACCTGCCGATTGTGATCACGTATCATACGACCTATGAGGATTACACGCATTATGCCAACCCGCTGAACCTCGATACGATTGATGCTGTCGCGAGAAAGGCGGTAGCCAATCTTTCCCGCCTCTACAGCGATACGTCCACGGAAGTCATCGTGCCGAGCAAAAAGACCAAGGAACTGCTGGAGAGCTACAATGTCCACACGGATATCCACATCGTGCCGACCGGTCTGGAACTGGACCGCTTTTCCCCGGAACACGGCAGCGCGGAACGCACCCATGAGATCCGGCAGGAATATGGTATCGCCGATGACGAGAAGATGATCGTGTCGGTCGGCCGGATTGCCGAGGAGAAGTCACTGGATATTGTCATTGAGGGCTTTCACCTGGCTGCCCAGTCCGGATGCCGGTGCCGGCTGCTGATTGTCGGCGGCGGGCCGGATGAGGAAAAACTGCAGCGCCTGGTGCAGAATGAAAACCTGACGGGGACCGTCATTTTCGCCGGCAAGAAACCGGCTGACAAGATTGCCGATTATTACCGGGCGGCCGATGCCTTTGTCTCGGCAAGTCTCTCGGAAACACAGGGCATGACCTTTATCGAAGCCATGGCCAGCGGCATTCCGCTGTTTGCCCGCTATGATGAAGTCCTGGACGAAATCCTCATCCCGGAAAAAACCGGCTGGTTCTACAAGGATCCGGAAGAGCTCAGCAGCCTGCTGCGTCAGTTCGAGGAGCTGCCGGCAGAAACGCTGGCCCGGATGAAGGAAAACTGCCTGGCACAGGTGCACCCGTTCAGCAGCGAAGTCTTCTATGAGCGGATTATCCCGGTGTATGAAAAGGCCCTGGGGGTCTATACGGAGATGCAGACAGTTGAGGAAGTGCGGGTCAGGGATGATTTCGTGCAGATCTGGCTGCGCTCGGAGCAGGGTGAGGAAACCCGGCTGCTGATGAGCCTGGATGATTACTACTATCAGGGCATCCGCAAGGGCGGGAAACTGAGCATTGAGCGGATTCATGAACTGCAGCAGAACGAACCGGCCGTCAAAGCCTACCAGAGCTGTCTGCGCCGTATTGCGGCCAAGGACCGCACCCGCAGGGAAATCGTTGACTGGCTGACGAAAAACAGCGGCTGCAGCGAGGAAGTGATCAACCAGCTGGCCGACAAACTTGAAAGCAAGGGCTACATCAATGACGAACGGTATACGGAAGACGCGATCCGCCGCATGCATGCCGCGCTGCGGGGCGAACGCTATATTATCCTGGATCTGGAAAGGCGGGGAATCCCGGCCGAGATGATCCGGAACCATCTGGCGGCCCAGCCGGATCAGGAATATGAAAATGCCCGGGACTATGCCGAACGGATTCAGGGCGGAATCAGGGATGATTCTGTTAAAATGAAACAGAGAAAAATCAAAAACCGGCTGATGCAGCACGGATACAACGCCCAGGTGGCGGATGAGGTGATCGCCGGCATGGATTTTTCCGAAGATGAAATGAAGGAACCGGACGCGCTGCGGAAATGTGCTGCCGCGGCCCGGCGCCGGTACGCCCGGAAATATGACGGAAGCCAGCTGCGCAGCGCGGTGTACCGTTACTGTGCCGGCCAGGGATACCCGAGTGAGGATATCTACGCGATACTCGATGAAATGGAGTGGGATAATGACTAAAATCGTTGATTTGAAGGAAAAGGACCGTCTGACGCAGTATCTGATGGTAAAAAGCTGCACCAAGGGAGTCACCCAGAAAGGGGCTCCGTATCTGAATCTTGTGCTGCAGGACAATACCGGGACGATTGACGGCAAGTTCTGGGATGCCAAGGCGGCGGATGAAGCCGCGGCCATTCCGGGCAAAGTCGCGGAAATCTCTTTTGAAGTGCTGGAATACAACCGGGCCCTGCAGCTGCGAGTGAACCGCATTGTGCCGGTGGACCAGAAACTGATCCGCATTGAGGAATTCCTGCTGTCTTCGGCGATGAATGAAGAGACCCTGCGCGCCAAGGTGCAGGAACTGGTCAGCTCTATCGGGAACACGAATCTCAAAGCCCTGACTGAGGGGATGCTGGCAAAAGTCGGCAAGAATTTCTATGAATATCCGGCGGCTTCCAAGATCCATCACGGTTATCTGGGCGGCCTGGCCGAGCATACCCTGGGCATGGCAGCCCTCGCCGAGGAAACCGCGAGACTGTACCCGCTGCTGAACCGGGACCTGCTGATTGCCGGTGTACTGGTTCACGACATGGGCAAGACAAAGGAACTGGGCGGCCTGATCTCCGGGGAATACACAACCGAAGGCCGGCTGACCGGGCATATTTCCATCTGCCATGGCTGGCTGATGGAAGTGGCCGCGGAAAAGGGCCTTGCCGACAGTGAGGAAGCGGTGCTGCTGCGGCATATGGTATTGTCGCATCATGGCCGCAATGAATACGGTTCCCCGGTTCTGCCGGAGATTCCCGAAGCCGAGGCACTCAGTCTGATTGACAATATGGATGCCCGCATGAATACACTGAAAACTGCCATTGAAGCAGTCAAGCCGGGCCAGTGGACAGCCAAGATGTTCGCGCTGGAAAACAGGCAGTTCTATCACGCCCGGCTGGACAGGAACGAGGACTGATCATGAGTATTGCACTGAAGCTGGCCCAGCTGAGCCGCAGCCTCCTGGCCAGGGCAGGCCGGGGCGGGTCCCTGCCGGGAACCATTGCCCTGAAAGCCGACCCTGATTTTATCAGCCGTTTCAAGATGCCGCCCAAGGTCATTATCGTGACCGGCACCAACGGCAAGACCACCACCAGTAACCTGATTGCCGAAAGCCTGCGCAAAAACGGCCTGAAAGTCATCAACAATCACCGCGGGGACAACCTGAATGTCGGCATCGCGACGGTGCTGGCGGCCGGCAGTGACGGCAATTTCAACATCCAGGCGGATGCGGTGGTGCTGGAAGTCGACGAATTGACGGTTTACCGGCAGTTCAGCGCCCTGCGCCCGACCGCCCTGGTGGTTACGAATTTCTTCCGTGACCAGCTGGACCGGGCCGGGGAGATGGAAACGATCATCCGCAAACTGATGGAGGTCACGGAAAACTTCGAAGGGGACCTGATCCTCAACGGCGATGACCCGAATGTCCTGCGGATTGCGGACAATGCGAAAAAGGCCAGGGTGCGCCTGTTCTCGGTCGGCCCGAATGAAAAAACCAGGACCGAGACGGATGAAGCCAGCGAAGGGAAGTTCTGCCCCCGCTGCGGCAACCGGCTGATCTATGATTACTATCAGTATTCCCTCATCGGCAGGTTCCACTGCGATCACGATGATTTCGGCCAGATCCAGCCGGAACTGCTGGTGCCGGAAATCGATTTCGCGGCCGGCACGTTCACGGCGGAAGGGCACGTCTATCACTCGTTTGTCAATTCTGTCTTCGGCGTCTACAACTGTGCCTGCGTGCTCTGCCTGCTGAAGGCCCTGGGACTGTCCATGGAAGCGGCGGATGAAGTGTTCACCGGCTATGAGCTCAAGGAAGGGCGCAATGAGGAATTTGCCCTGTCCAAACCGTGCGTCATCAATCTGATCAAGAATCCGACCGGGGCCAATGAAGTCATGAAGTACATCCTGTCCCGGCCCGGTGACAAGAATGTCTGCATCTTCCTGAATGACAACGACCAGGACGGCACCGATGTCTCGTGGATCTGGGACGCCCATTTCGAACGCCTCAACGTACCGGAAGTCAAGCGGATCATCTGCAGCGGCAAGCGGGCCTATGACATGGCCCTGCGGCTGAAATACGAGGGCCTGGAGGACCGCCTGCAGGTTATTGAGGATGCCGGGGAAGCCGTCCGCTGGCTGGATGAGCAGAACCTCGACAGTTATATCATGGCAACTTACACGGCGCTGCATTCCACCAGGGCGCTGTTGCGAAAGCAGGTGAAGAAATGAATCTGAAAATACTCTGGATGTACCATGATCTGATGGACCTCTATGGTGACAAGGGAAATATACAGGTGCTGAAAACCCGCTGTGAGCGGCGCGGCATTGACTGCCAGGTGGATGTCTGCACGATCGGGGACGGCCTGGATGTGTCCGGTTATGACCTGATTTTCATGGGCGGCGGAGCTGACTTCGAGCAGAACCTGATCTATCAGGATCTGCTGTCACGCCGGGAAGGCCTGCAGAAAGCCCTGGATGACGGGGCGGCATTCCTGCTGATCTGCGGCGGCTACCAGCTGTTCGGCCAGTATTATAAGGATCAGGACGGCAAGATCGTGGAGGGACTCGGCTTCTTTGATTATTACACGGAAAGCACCGACCGGGATCACCGCTGCATCGGCAATATTGCCGTCCAGGCTGCCATGGACGGGGAAGTGTTCCAGGCTGTCGGCTTTGAGAACCACGGCGGGCAGACAAAAAACGTCGCCACACCGTTTGCCCGGGTGCTGAAAGGCCATGGCAATACGTATGACGGCGGATATGAGGGCTTTGTGACTGACCAGGTGCTGGCCACCTACATGCACGGCTCACTGCTGCCGAAGAACCCAAGGGTTGCCGACCTGGTGCTGAAGCGGGCCCTGCGCCGCAGATACGGCCAGGTGGAACTTGAACCGCTGGATGACACGCTGGAGAAAAAGGCCAGGGACACCATGCTCACCCGTCTTGGGGTCAAGGTCGAAGATTAAAAAAGAACTCCGTTCCGGACAGAACGGAGTTTTTATATGGCTTATTCGGCTTTGAGGGTCTTCATGACTTCATCGAGGTCCAGTTCCGGGGCCGGCTGGAAATCGATGGTAACCGGGTCGGAATCATCAAACCGCGGGATGATATGGAAGTGCAGGTGGTCAACGCTCTGACCGGCGGCAGATCCGCAGTTGTTCAGGATGTTGCAGCCGGCAGCGCCCGTTTTCGCCACGATGGTCCCGGCCAGCTGACGGGCAACTTTAATGCATTTGACAACGGTTTCCTCGTCCGCTTCCAGAATGTTGGCCATATGCTTCTTCGGCATGACAAGGGTATGCCCGCACAGCCGCTGCGGCACATTCAGAATGGCCAGCACATCATCATCTTCATAGACTACGGAGCTGGGAATTTTATGGTCAATGATATCACAGAAAATACACATAACAGATTCCTCCTGCCGTTATTATAGCTTTTTGCCGGAAGGATCGGAAGAAAAAGCGATGCCTGGGCATCGCTGATTCACTGCTTATTCGCCGTCCTTTATATCCTGGACAAGATAGCCCGGATAATTTTCCTTCAATTCATCATAGAGCGGCTTGTCATAGACGTGGAAGCCGTACTTTTTGAAATAGTAGGTCATCACATCGGTGGATACAGCACTGAGGCCGGCCAGCTTTTCCGTGACTGCTTCCTTCATGGTTGCCGGATCATTGTTGTCCACGTGGAGGATATGGAAGGCACCGTCGGTTCCGGTTACCATGGCCCAGCCGTCATCCGGGGAACTGTTGCGGATGATACCGGTCACAACCGCATCATAGGTTGTGTCTTCGATGGTGTATACAGCCGGCAGGCCGCTGCTGGTGGAGTTGCAGTCAACCGCTGCTTCCTCGGCATTCTTTGAACCGTCCCGCAGGGCACTCAGAGCCTTATTGGCATCTTCTTCCGAAGTGAAGTCGAGAACCGTTGCCAGCACCGGGTGGTACTTTTCCACCAGGCTGTCATAGTTTTCATCAATATACCGCTTCGGCAGTTCATCCGCCTGCAGGCCCGGCAGGATCACCTCATTGAGATAGTCTTCCTCACTCATGCCGGATGATTCGAGATAGTTCAGGAAGGAATCACCGTACAGGGCTTTCATGCTTTCAAGGGAGCCTTCCGCTTCCGTCCGCATTTCATCGGTGACTTCAACTTCAGCCGCACAGATTCTGGAAACAGCATCATTGATGACGGCATTGGCGCCGTAGGCTGAGCTCAGCACAGTATAGATTTCTCCTTTGGTGATATTCTGGCTGCCGACGGCCATGACAGCGGTGCTGCTGTCCTTCAGTTTGGCCTGTGCATCCGTGCATCCGCACAGCCCGACCAGCAGGGCGGAAGCCATGATCAGTTTTGTCTTCTTCATTCTTCGTTACCTCCTGTTCAGTCCGTAATGCCGAGCGTTTCCTTCAGCATGCCTTCAAGATCCTCATTGAAGGTCATGCCGAGTTCCTGGGCTCTTTCCCAGAGGGCCCGGGAATTCACCGTCATATCGTATGAATAGATCAGATCCTGATACGGATCAGTTCCGGATTCTTCCTGCAGGGCAGCCAGGGATTCAGCTGTAGAAGCGTTGTTACGGATCCGGAAATAACCGAAGTTCGCTGAGTATACCCAGTCGCTGACCTCACCCTCATCCAGGGCCAGGGCTGCATCCTGGAAGGCTGTGTCCAGGGATGTCGTATTCACGTCGATGGTTCCGAGCACACCGCCGGCCGCCGCTGTGGAACTGTCTTCCGAATACTGTCTGGCTGCCTCGGCAAAGTCAGTGCCGGCCGCCAGCGCGTCGTCTACAGCCTGCATCCGGGCCTGCTCATCCGCGGTCGGGGTTGTTTCCGGCGTGGAGCCCTCCCCGAACTGGATCAGGATATAGGAGATGTTCCTGACCTTCAGATCTTCCGTATGGGCCCGGGCGTAATCCGCCCCGACCTGCAGGTACTTCTGATACTGCAGCATGTATTCTTCCAGATCTTCATAGGAAGAATAACCGACCTGCCGCAGCGCCCTGGTCAGGACATCCTGATAGGTGGCCGGATAAGTGGACCGGTAGTTGGCGATGACATTCTGGGCCTGGGCTGCCGCCGCGGTCTTCATTTCATCGGTTGGTTCGATACCGTCCAGAACGGCTTTCTCGAACAGGGCATAGACGGCCTGGTCACCGGCGTTTTCATACAGCATGTCATAGTACTCGGAAGCCTTAACATCCTCGCCGTTGATTTCGTAGACAACATCCTCGCCGTCGGCGGTTTTGCCCTTGAGTTTTCCTTTGTTGGTATCGTAGATAAAGAATGCGCTGACGCCCGCGAGCAGGAGCGCGATGATGCATATAAACCAGTTTTTCTTGATAAACCCGCTCATATTACCTCCTGAAAAATGCCTATCCATTATATACAACATGGATACGAATTGCAATTTGTCCGGGCAGGGTGCATCTGAATTTTACGTGAACATAAAACGGTAAAATACCCCCGACTGAGCGCGTGAACACTTTACAACAAACAAATTTTTGCTTGTGCTATAATGCCGATGAAATGAAAGGAGATACGGATATGAAATCTCTTGTAATAAATGATCTGCATGTATCTGTAGAAGGTAAAGAGATCCTGAAAGGGGTCGATCTGACAGTAAATGAAAAGGAGATCCATGCCCTGATGGGCCCGAACGGCAACGGCAAGTCCACCCTGCTGGCCGCCGTCATGGGTCACCCGAAGTACGAGGTAACCCAGGGCTCGATTTTCTATGACGGTCAGGATGTACTGGCCATGAGCGTAGATGAGCGCAGCCGGGCCGGCTTGTTCCTGGCCATGCAGTATCCCCAGGAAATCCCGGGTGTTACCAACAGTGACTTCCTGCGGGCCGCGATGAATGTGCGCCGGGAATCCCCGGTGCCGCTGTTCACCTTTATCAAGGCCATGGAGAAGACCATCAAGGATCTTGAGATGAAGGAAGACCTGGCCCACCGGTTCCTGAATGAAGGCTTCTCCGGCGGGGAAAAGAAGCGGAATGAAATCGTGCAGATGGAAATGCTGAAGCCGACGCTGTCCATGCTGGATGAAGTGGACTCCGGCCTGGATGTCGATGCGCTTCGCATCGTTGCCAGGGCGATCATGAACATGCATGAGGAAAACGGCATGAGCCTGATTGTCGTTTCCCACTATGAGCGCTTCTATGAACTGATTCCGCCGCAGTTTACCCATGTGCTGATCGACGGCCGCATTGTGCTGAGCGGGGATGCCGAACTGGCTGCCCGGATCGACAGGGAAGGCTATGACTGGATCTACCGGGAATATGATGTGCAGCCGGCCGCCGAGGCAGACACTCAGCGCCGGGCCGTCAGTATCGGAACCTGTGCCGCCAATCCGCAGGTACGGGGCAGGAACATCTGATGAATGCCCTGCGAACCTCCCGAGATATCCGGCTTTCCGGCGGCTACAGTGAATATGAAATCGATACCGGGCGGGATATCGAACTGACCTTCAGCGCCGAGGAAGACTGTGATGTATTCATCCGGATCATCAGCGGGCAGAACATCAGGCTGCGGACATACACAGCCGCCGGCGTGAAAGCCACCTATCTGTTCTGGAACGAAACAGAAGCAAAGCTGGACCTGGACGAATCACACGAGGTCATGCATGACGCGGATCTGCACCTGGCCTACTGCGAAGCCAACCGGGCCGACACGAAGAGAAATACCTGGGTGGCCCTGCGGGAAGAAGGGGCCCGGGCCCGGGTATCCTCAGCAGCCCTGGTCATGGGCGACAAGCACTTCGATGTGGATGTCGTCTCATATAAACCGCATACCTACGGGCTGATGGACAACTACAGCGTGGTGCTGGAAGGCGGACACTATTACATGAATGCCATCGGCAAGATCGTCAAGGGGGCTTACGGGTCGGAAAGTCACCAGACTTCAAGATCCCTGTCCTTCGACAGCCAGCAGCGCAGCGAGATCATCCCGACCCTGCTCATCGATGAAAATGATGTGCAGGCCAGCCACGCGATGACCGTCGGCCGGGTGGATGAGGATGTGCTCTACTATATGATGTCCCGGGGGCTGACCATTGCCCAGTGCACCCAGCTGATCAGCACCGGCTACCTTCTGCCGATTGCGGCAACGATTGATAATGAGGACCTGCAGAAAAAGCTGCGGGATGAACTTGAGGAGAAAATTGAAAGATTATGCTCGATGTGAACAAAGTAAGAAAAGACTTTCCGTTTTTCAGCAGCAATCCTGATCTGATCTATTTTGATAACGGCGCCACCACGCAGAAACCGCAGTGTGTGATCGATACGGTCAGCGAGTTCTATACCCTGGGCGCAGCCAACGTGCACCGGGGAGACTATCCGCTTTCCCTGCACTGGGATGCCCTGTATGACAAGACCCGGGAATCGTTCGCGAAGCTGCTGAACTGCCAGGCCAATGAGATTGTCTATACCGCCGGCAGCACCCATTCCATGAACCAGATTGCCTACGGCCTGCAGAAGAATTTCCTCAAGCCGGGTGATATTGTCCTGATTACCGAAAACGAGCATGCCAGCAACGTCATGCCGTGGTTCCGCATGCGGCAGGAGAGCGGTATCCAGTATGAATACATTCCGGTTGACAAGCAGGGCAATATTCATATGGAAGACGCAAAGAAAGCCATGCACGCCGGGGTCAAGGCCATTGCTGTGGCCGGGGTCACCAACGTGCTCGGGGCGAAACAGCCGTTAAAGGAACTGGCAGCCCTGGCCCATGAGAACGGGGCCCTGATGATCGTGGACGGTGCGCAGAGCGTACCGCACGGCCCGACGGATGTACAGGACCTTGATATTGATTTCCTCGGCTTCTCCGGCCATAAAATGGGCGGTCCGGGCGGCACCGGCATCATCTACGGCAAATATGACCTGCTGCAGAAGATGGAACCGGTCTTCCTGGGCGGCGGGATGAATGCCCGCTTTGAGGCCTGCGGCGACATGCTGTATCAGGAGGCACCGGAAAAATTCGAAGCCGGCACGCCGAATATCGAAGGCGTGATCGGTCTGGGCCGGGCTGCAGAGTACCTGCTCAGCCTCGGTATGGAAAACATCGAGGAATATGAAAAGGACCTGCGGGCCTATTTTGCCGCGCGGATGAAGGAACTGGACAATGTTGAGTTCTACAATCCGGACAATGCGTACGGGCCGATTGCCTTCAATGTGAAGGACGTCTTTGCCCAGGATACCGGCAGCTATCTGGCAGCCAACAATATCTGCGTGCGTTCCGGCAACCACTGCGCAAAGATCCTGCATGAGGTCATCGGTACGGATTCCACCGTCCGGGCATCCCTGTATTTCTACAACACAAAGGAAGAAGTAGACCGTTTCATTGAGGTAACGAAGGAGATTACCCTCGAAAAGGCTGTCGGCATCTTCTTCTAGGAGGCAGTTCATGAGTGAATACAAAAACCTGCTTGATGATCCGGAAGTCCTACGGGAACTGATCATGGATCATTATAAATATCCGCACAACCATGTCCTCAAGGAAGGGGCCGGCTATAAGAAGATCCACATGGCCAGCGCCAGCTGCATTGATGACATTACGGTGCAGGCGGATATTGAAAACGGGATCATCAAGGATATCAATTTTGCCGGTATCGGCTGCACGATCAGCACGGCCAGCACCAGCATGATGACGGATCTGCTGGTCGGCAAGACCATAGCCGAGGCCAAGGACATCGTGGACAACTATTTCCGCATGGTCAATGCCGAGGCATATGATGCCGACAAGCTGGATGAAGCCGTGGCCATGAAGAATGTCTGGCGCCAGGCAAACCGCATCAACTGCGCGACAATCGGCTGGCGGGCCATGCGGCAGATGATTGAGGAAAGCGAGGGAAGCCATGAGTGAGAATTATAATGATCAGGTCATCGGATCCCTGGATGAATACAAGTACGGATTTGCGGATGAAGACACTTCGGTTTACAAAACCGGCAAGGGCCTGACCGAGGCCATTGTCCGGGAGATCTCCCGCATCAAGGAAGAACCGGAATGGATGACGGAATTCCGGGTCAATGCCTTTCATACCTTTGAAAAGCTGCCGCTGCCGAAATGGGGACCGGATCTTTCCGAGATCGAATTCAATGATTACGTGTACTATATCCGCCCGTCTGACCGGCTGATGTCCAAGTCCTGGGATGAAGTCCCGGACACCATCAAGGATACGTTCGACCGTCTGGGCATCCCGGAAGCGGAAAAGAAATTCCTGGCCGGGGTTGCCACCCAGTATGAGTCCGAGATGGTTTACCACAACATGCTGGATGAAGTCCAGGAGAAGGGGGTTATCTTCCTTGATACGGACAGTGCGCTGAAATATGCCCCGGATCTGTTCAGGAAATACTTCTCCAAACTGGTGCCGCCGACCGACAACAAGTTTGCGGCCCTCAACAGCGCGGTCTGGTCCGGCGGCAGCTTCATCTATGTCCCGCCGGGGGTCAAGCTGGAAAAACCGCTGCAGTCGTATTTCCGGATCAATTCGGAACGCATGGGCCAGTTCGAGAGAACACTGATCATCGCGGATGAAGGCGCGGATGTGCATTACGTTGAAGGCTGCACAGCCCCGCTGTATTCCAATGATTCCCTGCACGCGGCCGT
>JAFOIT010000141.1 GCA_017420585.1 Solobacterium sp. | reverse complement strand
TGTGAAAAAGGCTGGATCATCCAGCTGCCGGTGGAAAGCGGCAGCCGGCGGAAAGAATACTGCCTGACAGAAACCGGCTATGCGGTTCTGGACAATGAACTGGCCCGGCTGGAAAAACTGGTCAATGACGGGAAAAAGGTACTGGAGGAAACAATATGAGCGAACTGACAACGATCCACAAATGGTACTGGGTATGGGATTTTGAAAAAGAGGAAGAATGGCTGAACCAGATGGCCGAAGAGGGCCAGCTTCTCGACGGCGTCGGCTGGTGCACATACAGATTCAGAAACAGCCTTCCGGGTGAATACGTCATCCGGCTTGATCTCGACCGGAATGACGGCAATTTCCACGAGCTGCTCGCGGATGCCGGGGCTGAGTGCATCGGCAAAGTATTCAAGTGGGCGTATTACCGCAGAAGGACGGATGAAGGCCCGTTTGAACTGTACAACGATATTGATTCGAAAGAGGACTACCTGAACCGGATTATCAGATTCATCGGTATCGTCTGCATTCTGAATCTGGCCATCGGCCTGCTCGGCATTGCCAACGGCAGTCCGGCTGCCCCGCTGAACATGCTCTGTGCCGCGCTTCTCTCTTATGCCATCGGCAGAATTCACGGCAAGAAGGAAGTCCTGCAGAAAGAACGCAAGCTGCACGAATAGAACGATCAGCAGGTTTTATGCGCATTGTGAGATACTCTGCACAGATACTGAAAGGCTCCGGTCAGCAGACCGGAGCCTTTTTTATTTGTGCCGCCGGATATGTATCCCTGCGGTTATTCAATGAATCAGACACCTGTTTTCGGCATATCGGCATAGGCATCGGTACGCGGCAGCCAGTCCAGGAACCGTTCGATTTCCAGATTCCAGAAGCGCCACTCATGCGCATAGCCGTCCAGTTCTTCCCAGGTGACATCAATCCCCAGTTCTTTCAGCGCGTCCCTGGTCTTGACATTCTCCTCATACAGAAAATCATTCTTCCCGCAGGCCATGTAGATCTTCGGGAATGTTCTGCCGAGCTCATGATTCTTCTTTGCGGCATCCAGGGCATCCACCACCCTGATATCAGCCGGATTCTCCGGGGCTGCGTCAGCGCCGCGGCCGTATGTTTCCAGCATTGCCGTAGTCATGCGCGGGGCGGCCGACAGCGGGCCCATGGCACAGTACTTCTCCGGATTGCTCAGGCCATGGATCAGCGTGCCGAAGCCGCCCATGGAAAGCCCGGCGATATAGGTGTCCTCCGGCCGCTTTGAGATCGGGAACATGCCGGTCACGAACTCCGGCAGTTCCTCGGAAACAAACCGGAAGAACCTGTCTGCCTTCAGATCCAGATAGGCCTTGTTTTCAGCCGAGATGGTCACTATGGCAATATGGCGCTCCTCGGCATACATCTGTACGTTCGTGTAGTTCAGCCAGCCATTGCGGTTATTGCCGAAGCCGTGCAGCAGATAGACCACCGGGAACGGGGCAGCGGCACCATGGTGCAGCGGGGCTCCATTGGCATTCATCATGTCCACAATGGTCATGGAAGGAACAATGACAGTAATTTCCACGTCACGGAAGAGTGCGTAGGAAGAAAAAGTAACATCAAATCTGGCCATGAAAAGTCCTCCTGTATTGATTTGATTGTAACACCTGCAGATATGATCTGTCTGTTTGCCCGGAACCGGTTTTCTGTTATACCATATCCCCGACAGCAGTTACATAGATCAGGAGAGAGTATATGAATTGGGAAAATGAGAGAAAAAGATTTCCGGCCGCTATGACCCAGGTTTATCTGGAAACCGCCGGCACCGGACTGATTCCGGACTATGTTTATGACGGCATCAAGCACTTCCAGGACGGCCGTTACCTGCGGGGCGGGGATGCCGACTGGGGCGGGATCGGCACCGTGCAGATGATGTCAGAAGCCCGGGAGAACATTGCCCGGATGCTCGGCTGCAAAAAAGAAGATATCTTCTTCGGCAGCAACACCAGCCAGATCCTGTCGGTAGTCTTCGGCGGCTGGCCGTTTCAGCCCGGCGACAATATCGTCACTTCGGCCTGGACATTCTTTGCCCAGAAATATGCCTTCTCCTTCCTGGAAAAAGAAGGCGTGCAGATCCGCTATGTGACCCCGGAAAAAGGCCGCATCACCCTGGCGATGCTGCAGGAGAAAACGGATGACCGCACCCGCATGATCTGTCTGGATTTTGTGGAGAATTCCACCGGGTTCCGGATCGATACGAAGGCCATCGGAACCTTCTGCCGGGAGCGGGACATCTGCTTTGTCGTGGACGCCTGCCAGGGAACCGGGGCGATGCCGCTGGATGTTTATGACATGCAGATTGACTTCCTGGCAAACAATGACTACAAGTGGATGATGAATTACTGCGGCACCGGCTTCGGCTTTGTCACGGCAGAATTAAGAAGCCGGCTCAGCCAGCGGACCTGCGGCTGGATGGCAGACAAGGACCTCTTTGTCGAAAAGGAAACCATTGAACTGCGGGAAGACGCAGCCCGCTTCGAATTCGGTTATCCGAATGTATCCGGCATCTATGGCCTGGGCCTGGTGGCGAAACGATACTGCGAGCTTGGCGGAAAGAATATCGAAGATTATATTCTGGACCTGAACGCATATCTTGAAGACCGCGTAAAAGAAATCCCGGGCGCGCACTTCTGGAGTGACTATGAACGGGCAAACCGCAGCGGGATCGCCGTGATCTGCTTTGATCATGAAATTGACCGGCAGAAGCTGGCTGACCGGAAGATTGTTGCCCCGGTCCGCAGCGGGGCCATGTACGGTTATCCGGCGGCGATGCGCATCGGCCTGCATTACTACAACAACCGGGAGGACATTGACCGGCTGATCGCTGCCCTGGCGGCCTGACCCCGGCCTCATTCACTTTTTAATTGATATAAAAGAAGCGCCTGACAAAGCGCTTCTTTTACAATGATCTGTTTCAATACTGTTGGAATCAGTCCCACCTGCTGACCAGCTTGCTGAGTTCCTTGAGGAACTTCTTCAGTTCGCTGTTCTTTGCGTTTTTCCGCTTCTCGATCAGCCGGATCAGTTTCTGACCCTTCGCGATCAGTTCGGCATAATACGCGTTCTGGCCGGCCGTATCCTGCTCTCTTGCCTGATCCTGCCGGATCTGTTCCTGCTTCTCCTCAGCACTGACAACTTTCGCCGGTTCTTCCGTCTTCACGTATTTGCCGGCCAGGAGGTCAAAGACATACCCCGTATACGGTGCGGAAGCCTCATACCCGTATTCACTCTGCAGCAGTTTGGCATAACCGTCGGCGACCGCATCATCACCATGGACAACAAATACCGCCTTTGGTTTATCCGGGTTGTCCGTCAGCCAGTGCACCAGGCCGTTGCGGTCCGCATGCGCGCTGACATCCTGCAGCTGGACAATTTCTGCCGCCACATGGATATCCTCCTGGAAAATCCTGACATCCTTCTCACCATCAATCAGCCTTCTTCCCAGCGTATCCTCAGCCTGGTATCCGGCAAAAGCAACCGTGCATTCCGGCCGCCACAGATTGTGCTTGAGATGGTGCTTGATCCGCCCGCTCGTGCACATGCCTGAGGCCGAGATAATCACTGAAGGCGTGGTGACTGTATTGATCAGTTTTGACTCTTCGACGCTTGTCACCATCCGCAGGTTCGGGAAGACCAGCGGATGACCGCCGTTGCGGATAATCTGCATGGCCTCTTCGTCGTAATACCCGAAGGTATTGTCATCAAAGATCGCTGTCGCTTCCTCCGCCAGCGGGCTGTCCACGTAAACAGTGAAATCCTTGTTGTCAACCAGGTTCTTTTCCAGTGCCTCGCGGATAAAATAGAGAATTTCCTGAGTCCGCCCCACCGCAAAGGCAGGGATAACCACATTGCCGCCCCGGGCGAATGTCCGGTTCATGATATCCGCCAGCTGACTGACCGGATTGGCCGCTTTTTCATGCAGGCGGTCCCCATAGGTGCTTTCGGTAATGACATACTCGGTTGTTTCCCGGGGAGAAGGATCGTTGACAATCGGGATGCCCACATTGCCGAGATCACCGGTATAGGCCAGGGTCCGTGTCTCACCGTTCTCCTGTATGGTCAGATAGGTGATGGCACTGCCCAGAATATGGCC
>JAFOIT010000140.1 GCA_017420585.1 Solobacterium sp. | reverse complement strand
TGGCTGCGGTTATTCTCATTCATTTATATTTACTCCTGTTTTACAAAAATGCACAATTGATGAATATGTGAATTATAACAGGCATTGAATCCGCTTACAATAATGATTAGAAAGGAGTCAATTATGTTCACAAATGAATTTATCAAGCAGGCTGCGGCGGAAGTCAATGATTATGTCATTGAAATGCGCCGCGAAATGCACAAACGTGCCGAAGTAGCTCCGAACTGCGTCAAAGCCGGTCAGTTCATCCGTGATCAGCTGGATGCCATGGGCATTCCGTGGGAACCGGTTGAAAATCATGGCTGTTTTGCCACCCTCGACAGCGGCCGTCCGGGCCCGCATATCGGCCTGAGAGCAGACTTTGATGCTCTGCCGATGCCGGAAGATGAATGCAACCTCAAGGAAAAGAGAATTGTCATGTCCGATACACCGGACAAGACCTGCCACGGCTGCGGTCATGATGCCCATACGGCAATGCTGCTGGGCGCAGCCAAGATCATTTCCTCCAACATGGACAAGCTGGACGGCGTTGTGTATCTCGCGTTTGAAGACGGTGAAGAAAACGGCACCGGCTGGCCGGGAATGGAAAAGGTCCTGAAGACAAAGCAGATCGATACATTCTGGGGCATCCACGTATGGTCCGGCATGGACAGCGGTACAATCTGTGTACAGGCAGGCCCGCGTATGGCCGGCGGCATCGGGGTTGACCTGACCTTCGTCGGTAAGGGCGGCCATGGCTCCAGGCCTGACCAGTCCATCAACCCGGTCTTCTGTGCGGCAAACTTCCTGAATAATATCGCAGTTGCCTTTGCCAACCAGATCGATGCCAATGAGACCGTAACCCTCGGTATCACCGGTATCCAGGGCGGTGAAGTCAGCAATGTCATTCCGGATACGGCAAGAGTCTTCGGTTCCTTCCGTCTGTTCAGTGAGAAGGAAGGCCAGAAGGCATTCAAGATCCTGCACGAAGTTGCTGATCATACAGCCGCGATGCACCATTGCACGGTTGAATATTCACCGAACTGCCGGATCTTCGGCGGTCCGACAACCAACGATGAATACTACTCCGGCCTGGCTGAGGCTGCACTACCGGAAGTCCTGCCGGAAGGCACTGTCGTCAAGGCTGAACCGTGGTATGCAAGTGAATCGTTCGGCCGTTACCTGGCCATGTCTCCGGGTGTCTTCGCGCATCTGGGCATAAACAATCCGGAAAAGGGCACAGGTGCTGCCCACCACAATTCCAAGTTCGATGTTGACGAAGATGTCATGATCATCGGTGTTACTTCCACGCTGAAGTATGTGGCAGCCGTTATCGAAAAGGGTATTAAAAAGGCTTGATCGGATCATTATAATAAATTTATTAACACCATATAAAAACTGCGTTATAATTTAAAAGTAGTTTCGCATCAGTCCGACTAAATCGTTTACTGATGAAGAGACTGCACAGTACGGTTCAGCAGTGCCGTAATCATTACGGCCGCTGTTGGGGATAAAATTTGGAAAGGGAGAATTACTCAAGAAAGGAGGTTCCAATTCATGTCCGAACCGAAGAAAAAGAAGGGATTTAAAATGCCGCACATGTTGTGGCTGATGATCATTCTTCTCTTAATCTGCTCTGTAGCAACTTATCTGATTCCTGCCGGTGCCTTCGGCACCGATCCTGAAACAGGTGCTATTCTGGGTGACCAGTTCAGCTACCTCGGCCAGCAGACCCCGGTTAATCCGATCAAGGCTCTGCTGCAGATCTTCCCGGGTCTTACCGGTTCTGCAACAATTGCCTTCATCGTCATGGTTGGCGGTGCTACAATTCAGATCTTCCTTGATACCAAGACATTTGACAAGCTGCTCGACTGGGCGATCGTCAAACTGCAGGGCAAGGGCGACACAATGCTGATCTCCATCCTGTTCTGCCTGATGGTTTACCTCGGCGGTTTCGGTGGATCTGACGCGCTGATCGCAATCGTTCCGGTTGGTGTTGCCTTCGCTAAGAAGATGAAGCTGGACGGCTTCGTAGCTATGATGGTTACTACATTCGCTACCCTGATCGGCTTCGGTACAGGTCCGAACAAGATGTTCACTGTCCAGGTCCTGATGGAAACACGTCCGTATGCCGGTTTCGGTACCCGTTTCGTCATCATGAACATCATGATGATTGCCGGCCTGCTGATGACTCTGCAGTATGCCAGAAAGATCAAGGCTGATCCGACAAAGTCCCCGCTGTACGGCGAAAGCTTCAAGCCGGAAGAGTTTGTTGACAACGGTGAAGTCATGACAACTGATGTTGTCATCGATGCCAAGATGATCATCACCCTGATTCTCTTCGTCGGTCAGTACCTGTTCATTGTCTGGTATGGCATGAATGGTCAGGCGATTTTCGGCTATTCCCTGTTTGAAATGCAGTGCTTCGTGTTCATGGTTGTTGCGACAGTCATCGGTCTGGTCAACGGCATGTCCTGGGATCAGATGGGCGCTTCCTTCGTTAAGGGTCTTGCCGGTATGGCATTCGTCGGCTTCGTCATTGGTATGGCACGTTCCGTTTCCCTCGTTCTGGGCTATGGCAACGTCCTGCATACCATCGTTTACGTCATCACACGTCCGCTGATGGGTCTGCCGAGATGGATCTCCTCTGTCGGTATGATGCTGGTTATCGCGCTGATCAACCCGATCATCCCGTCTGCCTCCTCCAAGGCTGCTATCCTTGTCCCGATCATTAAGCCGATCGGTGAAGTCCTGCAGATGCATCCGGAACTGATCGTTCAGGCTTATCAGTTCGGTGATGGTTTCACGAACATCATTTCGCCGGTTCTGGGCTGGACTGTCGGTTCTCTGGCAATGTGCGGCATCGACTATCCGAAGTGGTTCAAGTGGGCCTTCCCGAGAGTCCTGATCATGCTGCTGATTGCTGCTGTCATCATGGTCTTCCTGACAATGACAGGCTACACAGGCGCATTCTGATCAGTCAGATCGAACAATACTAAAGAAAAGGGCTGCTGCGGCAGCTCTTTCTTCTTGTCCGTATTTCCGCTAATATGACAGGGGGGGTGCCGCTATGAAACTGACTGTCCTTGTTGACAACAATACCTATATTGACCAGTACTACTGGGGCGAGCCGGGGCTCTGCATTTACCTGGAAGACGGTGACAGGAAGATTCTGCTGGATACCGGCTATTCCGAAATATTCATGCACAATGCCCGGCTGATGGACATTGATCTATCGGGGCTGACAGATATCGTGTTCTCTCACGGCCATAACGATCATACCCGGGGTCTGGCTTTCTTCTGGAGAGAACAGGATCTGCGTGATGTTGTGCTGACGGCGCATCCGGATATCTTCCTGCCGAAGGAACATGATGAGCTGGACATCGGGACACCGTTTACGGAAGAAGATGCGGCAAAGCATATGCGGCTGCGGCTTTTCAGGGCACCGGTAAAACTGTCGGAACACCTGACCTGGCTGGGGGAGATTCCCCGGACAGTCCCGTTTGAAAACAATATCGGCATTGGCCGTTACCGCCGCAATCTGAAGTGGTATCCGGATGATCTGATCGATGATACCGCGCTTGTTTATGAAGGTGAAGAAGGGCTGTTTGTCATCACCGGTTGCTCGCACAGCGGTATCTGCAATATCATTTCCTATGCGGAGGAAATGTATAAAAAGCCGGTGACCGGCGTCATCGGCGGGTTCCATCTGATGCAGGCGGATACCAGGCTGACTCAGACGGTGAAGTTCCTGAAGGAACATGTGCACGGCACCTGTTATCCGTGTCACTGCGTGTGCCTGGCCGCCAAACATGAAATGATGAATGAACTGCAGGTTGCGGAAGTGGCAACCGGCATGAAAATGGAGATCCTGTGATCTCCGTTTTTTTCTATTCTCTGACCAGATGGTTCAGCAGGAAGCCTTCCCTGACACATCCTTTTGAGATTCTGACTTTATCCGCGCCGTATGCCCGGCAGATGCCCAACAGCATATTCACGCCCGGCAGGAACACACTCCAGCGGCCCTGGGAGACATTTCTGTGCATCGCCGCCGTCATGTCATAATCCCTGGCTTTCAGGCCTTCACAGACCGCGGTCAGCTGTTCCACTGTTACTGTGTGATCAGTGCCGTACAGGGCGGCGCAGAGCTTTCCGGCTGCCTGGCAGGTGCCGCCGATACCGACCAGGAGATCGGAAGGGCAGGTGAGAAGCCCGGGCCAGCGGGCAAAGGCATCCTGCATGTGCCGGTCCGGAATTTCATTGTCCACCGGCAGGACCGAAAGCCTTACACAGCCCACGGGGATACTGACAGCCTCCAGAATCTTCCCGTCCCTGAAAGCAATCAGTTCAGTGGACCCGCCGCCGATATCAAAGGCATTCCCGGTCAGGATGTCACTGCAGTCCAGCCGGCTGCCGAGGAAGTCATATTCCGCTTCCTGCCGGCCGGTCAGGGGAACAATTTCCAGACCGTCCACGCGGAACCTGTCCAGCATCTCCTGACTGTTGTCAATTCCGCGCCAGGGCTCGGTCACAAAACCGCCCCGGGCCGTGACATCGTATTCATTCAGAATATCCTGATACCGCTTTACAACCGCTGCCGTCTTCTCAATGCCGGCAGCCTGCATATGACCATCTTTGATGTAGCTGACCAGGTGCACAGGTTCACTTTCATAGCGGATGATTTCCGGTTTGCCGCTGTTCATGCCGTAGACCAGCAGGACAACCGTATTGGATCCGATATCCACAACGCCATACAGACTCATGACAGTCACCTCCGGCTTCATCATAGCAAATGCCGGCAAGATTTCAAAAGCGCTACATAAATAAAACCTGATAAGCTATAATAAAACAAGAAAACCAAATGGAGGATAATCATGTATAAACGCGTCTTGTTGAAACTGAGCGGGGAAGCATTATCCGGAAACGGCAGGAATTTTGATGCCGAGGTTCTGCAGAGTCTGGCCCGGGAAATCCGGCAGATTCATGAAATGGGTGTAGAGATAGCCATTGTTGTCGGGGGCGGCAATTTCATCCGCGGCAAGCAGCTGGTGGAAATGGGAATCGACCGGGTTCAGGGAGATTACATGGGCATGCTCGCAACCATCATCAACGCTCTTGCCATCCAGTCCTCATTGGAAGTGGCAGGAGTCAATACCAGGGTTCAGACATCCATCGAAATGCCGAAAGTGGCAGAACCGTTCATCAGCCGGAGGGCGGTCCGTCATCTGGAAAAAGGCAGGGTTGTCATCTTCGGCGGCGGCACCGGCAGTCCGTATTTCTCAACTGATACCACAGCTGCTTTACGGGCATCGGAAATCAAGGCAGATGTGATCCTGATGGCCAAGAACGGGGTGGACGGTGTCTATGATGATGATCCGAAGAAGAACCCGAATGCCGTCAGGTATGACCGTCTGACCTACCTGGATCTTCTGAACAAAAACCTGCAGGTCATGGACAGCACAGCAACCAGCATGTGCATGGACAACCGCATGAAACTCGTCGTCTTCAATATGAATGTGGAAGGAAATCTCATCAGAGCCGTCAGCGGAGAGCCGATCGGCACGGTGATTGAATAGGAAAGAAGGGAACAATATATGACTTATCCAATCGTTGATTCTTCAAAGGAAAAAATGCAGAAAGCCGTAGATCATCTGAAGGAAGATCTCAACACCATCCGGACCGGCATGGCCAACGCCAACATGCTTGACCGCATCAACGTTGACTACTACGGATCCCCGACCCCGCTGAAGCAGATTGCCAGTATTTCCGTTCAGGAAGGCCGCACACTTGTTATCAAGCCGTATGATCCGTCCAGCCTGCGGGATATCGAAAAGGCATGCAACATGGCAGATCTGGGCATTGCCCCGCAGAATGACGGCACTGTCATCCGCCTGACTGTTCCGCAGCTGACCGGCGAAACCCGTAAGGAAATGGCCAAGAAAGTCGGAAAGTTTGCGGAAGAGGCCAAGGTTGCGGTCAGAAACATCCGCCGGGATGCCAACAATGTCATCAAGAAGGATGACACCATGGATGAGGATGTACAGAAGGACGCAGAAAATGAGATCCAGAAGCTGACCGATTCCGTTATCAAGGAAATCGACAAAGTCGCGCAGAAGAAGACTGATGAGGTCATGAAGGTCTGAGACAGAACGAAACATGAAAAGCAGGCAATGCCTGCTTTTTTTCTTATACAGTATCTGCTTGCATGGTGACCTGAAGCCCGCTATAGTAGAAACAGGAGGTATTTGCAGATGGATAAATACGAATGCCCGTGCGGATACGTTTATGATCCGGCCCTCGGCGATCCGGAAAACGGTATCGCTGCCGGCACAGCATTTGAAGACCTTCCGGAAGACTGGGTCTGCCCGGTCTGCGGAGCTCCGAAAGATATCTTTACGAAGGTTGAATAATGTTGGAAAAGGAAGCCGCCGCTTCCTTTTTTTGTGCCCCGTGACAGGCCTTCTTGTTTCTATGCTATAATCTATTTTAATCAAGAGGAAGAAGCATATGAACGAATGCAGGCATGTGGCGATTATCATGGACGGCAACGGCCGGTGGGCAAAAGCGCAGGGCAAGCCACGGACAGCCGGGCATCTGGCCGGTGCGGATAATATCAGAACTGTAGCGATCGCGGCGGATGAACTCGGCATCAAGTATCTGACGCTGTATGCTTTCTCGACGGAAAACTGGAAACGGTCAGCTGATGAAGTCGGCTACCTGATGAAACTGCCGGCATACCTGTTCGGCAGATATATGGAGGAGTTCCTGCAGCGCGGTTACCGGATCCGGCTGATCGGCGATCTTTCGGCATTGCCGGCCGCGACCCGTAAAGTCCTGCTTGATGCGGCGGAACGCTCCCAGGCCAATGACGGCCTGAACCTGATCATTGCGATCAACTACGGCTCACATGATGAAATCCTGCGGGCAGTCAATGACTATGCTGCTGACGTGGCAGCGGGCAGGGCAGAGCAGGGAATTGATGAAGCCGGGTTTGAACAGTACCTGATGACAAAGGACTTCCCGCCGGTGGATCTGCTGATCCGGACCGGCGGTGAACAGCGGATATCCAATTATCTGCTGTGGCAGATTGCCTATGCCGAGCTGGAATTCATCCCGGAAGCATGGCCTGACTTTACCCCGGAAGTCCTGAAGCGGTGCGTGGATGAATACTATGGCCGGGACCGGCGCTTCGGAGGCATCAAGAATGAATAAAAAGATGCTGGTCAAATCACTGGTAGGCCTGGTTCTGGCAGCCGCGGTGATACCGATGTTCCTCTACGGCGGCATGGCCGTGCAGATCCTGGTGCTGGCGGCGGTATTGCTGGCGGCGTATGAGATTGCGTCCCTGCCGGATCAGAAGCCGCACTGGGTCATGACACTGTTCCTCGGGGCAGCCATTGAACTTATGGGCCATATGCCGGATACACAGTTTGCCTGTGCGGCAGCTCTTTTTCTGTGTATTCTGATCGTCATCTGCCTGTTCCATGAACCGTTTGTGATTGATTCCGCCGTCTATACGTATTTCATCAGTATGATCCTGGTACTGGCCATGCAGGCCATCAGCCGGGTGTATACTGCCGGACTGGGCGGGATGGTCATCCTGTATGTGGGCTTTGCCTGCTTCATCTGTGATACCGGGGCATATTTCTTCGGCTCATTCATGGGCAAACATAAGATGATTCCCCGGGTTTCACCGAACAAGACCTGGGAAGGCTTTGTCGGCGGTTATCTGGCCGGCCTGGCAGTTTCCTATGTATTCGGCAGATATTTCTGCCCGGCCCTGCCAGGCAGCCTGCTGCTTGCCGGAAGTATTGTCCTGCCGGCGGTCGGGGCAGTCGGGGACCTGGCATTCTCGCTGATAAAAAGACGCTATGGCATCAAGGACTACGGTTCGCTCCTGCCGGGCCACGGCGGTGTGCTTGACCGCATTGACAGCCTGCTGTTCTGCCTGATGGTCTTCAATGCCATGCTTATATTCTGGGGGTTCTGATGAAAAGACTGATACTGCTGGGAGCCAGCGGCTCCATCGGCACGCAGACACTTGATGTGATCCGCATGCATCCGGACAAATTCATGCTTACCGCTTTCGGGGTAGGCAGAAATATTGACATGTTCCGCCGTATCCAGGCGGAATTTCCCGTTTCCGAAGCGACGGTCGAACGGGAGGAAGACGCGGTCCTGCTGCGGCAGGAATACCCGCATGTGACGATTCTTTCCGGTGAGGAGGGCATGTGCAGGCTGGCGGAACGGCAGGACTATGACATCCTTGTCAATGCGCTGGTCGGTTTTGCCGGGTTCCTGCCGACCTGGCACGCCATCCGCAGTGACCATGATGTAGCCCTGGCCAACAAGGAAACGCTGGTCGTCGGCGGTGAGCTGATTGATCAGGCACTGCGCGAACACGGGCGGAAACTGCTGCCGATTGACAGCGAGCACTCGGCAATTTTCCAGTGCCTGCAGGGCAATCAGACAAGCCAGGTCAAGCGGCTGATCATCACCGCTTCCGGCGGCTCGTTCCGCCGGCTGTCCCGGGATGAACTGCGGGATGTGACCGTAGAGCAGGCCTTGGCCCATCCGAACTGGAACATGGGGGCCAAGATCACCATAGACAGTGCCACCATGATGAACAAGGGCTTTGAAGTCATGGAGGCACACTGGCTGTTCGGGCTGCCGTATGAGCAGATCGATGTGTTGATGCACCCGGAGAGCATTGTGCATTCCATGGTTGAATACCAGGATCATTCGGTTATGGCCCAATTGGGCAATCCCGACATGAGGCTGCCGATCCAGTATGCGCTGAGCTGGCCTGACAGGCTCGAGCTGGAACAGGAAAAGCCGCTGGATCTGGCGGCTGTCGGCAGTCTGCATTTCAGCGCGCCGGATACCAGAAGATATCCGCTGCTGGGACTGGCCTATGAAACCGCAAAGAAAGGCGGGACACTGCCGGCGGTGCTGAACGGTGCCAATGAAGTCGCCAACCTGGCTTTCCGGAATAAGGAAATCTCATTCCTTGATATCGAGGATATCCTCGTACGGGCTGTTTTCCGGGCCGGGAGGAAAGAAGTCCATGATGTACAGGATCTGCTTGATGCGGATGCCTGGGGCCGCGGTTATGCGGAATACCTGATCCGGGGGACAAAGCAATGACAATGATTCTGTTTGTTCTGCTGCTGTCGGTGATTATCTGCATCCACGAAGCGGGACATCTGCTGGCGGCGAAGAAATTCGGCGTCTACTGTTTCGAATATGCGTTCGGCATGGGGCCGGCGATCTTCAAGAAAAAGGGGAAGGAAACGGTTTACAGCATCCGGGCTATCCCGGTCGGCGGCTTTGTGGCCATGGCCGGCGAGCAGGATGGCGATGAAGCCTATCCGGATGTCGAAGTGCCGGCCGGCCGGCGGATCGGGGACCAGGCTGTGTGGAAGCGGATTATCATCATGCTGGCCGGTGTAACCATGAATTTCCTGCTGGCCTGGCTGATCTTCTCCATGATCTTTCTGCACAATGGTGTATATGTGCAGTCACCGCCGCCGGTTGTCGAGGAAGTAGTGGCGGGTTCACCGGCAGAGCTCGGCGGGTTTGAACCGGGTGACCGCATCATCAAGGTCAAAGCATCCGGCGGCGCGTCCATCCGGCCCGATTCCTATCTGGACCTGCAGATGTTCCTGTCCCAGTATGCCGAAGAGGAATTGACCTATACGGTTTCCCGTGACGGGGCAACAGAGACGCTGGTTGTGCAGGCGGAATACGACGAGGCGCAGGAAGCGTACCGGATCGGTATTGTCGGCCGGGCGGCAAGTGCCAACGATGTGAATTTCCTGAACTGCTGGCGATACGGCCTTATGGAGATGGGCGTGATCATGCGGCTGATGGTCAGCACGATCCTGGCCTTGTTCCGGGGCAGCGGGCTGAACCAGCTCAGCGGCCCGGTCGGCATTTACAATGCCACTGAGGAATTCGCGGCCATGGGCCTGGCCAGCTATCTCTTCCTGATTGCCGAACTGTCGCTGAATGTCGGCATCTTCAACCTGCTGCCGCTGCCGGTGCTGGACGGCGGCCAGGTGGTGCTGCTGCTCGGGGAGGCAGTGGCCGGCCGGAAACTGAACGAAAAAGTGAAAATGGGTCTGATGGGCGCATGCTGGATCCTGCTGATCACAGTGATGGTCTATGCGACCTGGAATGATATTATCCGTCTGTTCGGATAAGAAGGAGACAAGATGACAAGAATTCTGGTAACTGGCGGAACCGGGTATATCGGTTCCCATACATGTGTTGAACTGATCCAGGCCGGCTATGAAGTCGTAGTCATGGACAATCTTTACAATTCCAGTGAAGCAGTGCTGGACCGGATTGAAACCATTGCCGGCACCAGGCCGAAGTTCTATAAAACCGATCTGCTGGACCGGGAAGGACTGGAAACCATCTTCCGGGAGAACGACATTGACGCGGTGATCCACTTTGCCGGATACAAGGCTGTCGGAGAATCCGTTGCCAAGCCGCTGCTTTATTACGAAAACAATATTGCCGGTTCGATCAACCTCTATGAGACAATGGCTGCCCATGGCGTCAAGACCCTGGTATTCTCGTCGAGTGCCACGGTGTACGGGGCGCCGAAGAGTGTGCCGATCCGGGAAGATTTCGAGGTGCATACCACGAATCCCTACGGCTCCACAAAACTGATGAATGAGATGATTCTGGAAGATATCTGCACTGCGGATCCGGAGTGGAGTGTCATGCTGCTGCGGTATTTCAATCCGATCGGCGCGCATCCGTCCGGACTGATCGGGGAAGTGCCCAACGGCATCCCGAACAACCTGGTGCCGTATATTGCCAGGGTCGCAAACGGAACGCTGGAATACCTGCGCGTCTGGGGTAATGATTATCCGACGGTCGACGGAACCGGGGTGCGCGACTATATCCATGTCGTGGACCTCGCGAAGGGACACATCTCCGCAGTGGCCTATGCCCTGGAGCATAAGGGCGCGGAGAAGGTCAACCTCGGCACCGGCAACGGCTACAGTGTCCTGCAGGTTCTGCATGCGTATGAGAAAGCCTGCGGCCATGAACTGCCGTATCAGATCATGGACCGCCGGCCGGGTGATATCGCCACATGCTACGCAGACACGGAAAAGGCGGCTTCACTGCTGGGCTGGAAGGCACAGTACAATATTGATGACATGTGCCGGGATTCGTGGAACTTCACGGTCAGAAACCCGGATGGGATCAAGTAAGCGGGGAATAACCTCCGCTTTTTTTCATGATATAATTAGTCTTTGATAGAGATATGGCTGGAACGAATAGGAAAACCCGGAACAGAATGATCTGGCTGCTGGCCCTGGTGGTGATCATGCTTGGCTGCCTGCTTGTTTTTGATGTGTTTTTCCGCCGTCCCAACCAGCCGAAACCGGCGGATGAATCAACCCCGGAACCCTCTGCCATGGCGGCGGGCAACCAGGAGAAACCGGCTGAAACAAAGGAAGACGCCGATCTGTCCATTGCGGTCAGCAGGACCGTTGTCTATGATCTGCCGGAAGTGGATTTCAAGTTCGCGGTGGTAACGCTGCATATCAAGGCAGACGGTCCGGTCAATATCGGCCTGGAACACTTCCATACGGATGAAGGGGTTGTGCTCAGTGACGTGCAGTCCTATGTGCGCAGGCTGGAGGAAAAATCCTGTTATCTGGGCCGGCAGAATGTCTGGTTCAGCCTGATCAGTGCCGAGCCCGAATTTGAAGCGAACATCTTTGTGCCGGTACTGAACCGGCAGGCGGAGGCAGTCACCCTGAACGCGGACCTCGGCGAGGGGATGCAGTTTGTGCTGGACCTGAAGAATCCGACCGGGACAAAGGATATGCTGAATTACCGCGCCGATGACATCATTACTGACGGTGAAACCTACCAGCTGAGCGTATCGGCGGCTTATGACATCACCGGGGAAACGATGTACCAGAACAAAAACGGCGAACTGACTGAGTACCTGCTGCCAAGCACGGTCAAGGTCTATGCCTTCCGGGTCAAGGCAGTCTCCCTGTGGGGTGATGTGATTGTCATCGAAGATGCCCGATATGTGCCGAGTGACGGCCGGGAAACCCTGACAGCCCTGGAAGCGTCAGTACGTTCCATGAAGCAGGAAAACATCCTTGGCCGGGAAATCCGCGAGGCTGATGAGGGGACGATCTTCTTCTATGCGTTCGATCCGGATGACCGTCCGGTATCCTATGACGGCGTGCTGAAACTGAAGCTGCAGGGCAATGACACCTGGATTGATGTCAATGTCCGGCTGAACTAGAAAGGAGCAGGATATGAAACGAATATTGCGGTTGTTGCTGGCAGTGCTGCTGTCCTGTTCCGTTTTCAGGCTGCCGGCAGGACCTGTCCGGGTACAGGCAAAGGAAGACTACAACATCTATCCAATGGCCTGCAATGCCTATGAAGTGGATGTGCTGACTGCCGGCGGGACATTTGAAAAGAAGGGCTGCTACAGCGATTTCAATGCGGCCAAGACAGAGATGTACAAATATGGCGACGGGGCCGTGGTACGCCATTCCGGCAGCTACAGCGTGACGAAAATCATCGCCATGAGCAACGGTGTGGTCTATTCCTATCCGCAGCGCAGCAATGCCAATACAGCGGTCATCACGCAGTTCATGGAAAACATTCCCAACAAGAAATCCACCTATGTTACCGTACACCGGGAAATGGCCTACAAGGGAACCTACTCCTACAACGGCAGCGGGGATGGCTGGATCCGGGTGAAACTGAACGGTTTTGACGGTTATATCAGCCTGAAGAATGTGGACCTGGTGCCGATGAAGGCGGTCAGTGAAGATATCCCGATGACCCTGGGCGGCAATTCCACCTATATGGGCGGGGAAGATCCGTTCAAGGTCCATATCCGGCAGGCGTATTACCGCGTGGAGAACAGCGGTGCGTACAGGGATCTGGTTTATCACTGCTTCAGCGGCTGGCCGTCTGATGGTGAATACCCGGCGGAGTGGAAATTCCATATCGGCCCGGCCGCGGACTGGATGAACGTGGGCGACGTCTACTTCAGTGATGACGGCTACACGTTCTGCACAGACCGCTATTACAGCCAGATTGCCGGAACCTATTACGGTTATTATCAGTTCATGCCGCTGCGGACCCGGAGCGATATCCCGGCGTCTGTCTATGATAAGTTCCTGGAGAGCAAAGACATTGACGGCAGCAGTGTGCTGTGGGGCAAGGGACCGGTCTTTGTGCAGGCCCAGGAAGAATTCGGCATGAATGCCCTGAGTGTTTATGCCATGGCCTGCCTGGAGTCGGCCTATGGCACCTCTCAGTATGCCCTGCAGCGCAACAACCTGTTCGGCTGGAGTGCGTTTGACTCTGATCCGAACCAGGCCAGCTGGTTCAAATCCACAGACCAGGCGATCCGTGAGCATATGGGCATCAATCTGCGCGGCTATGTCGATATCAACGATTACCGGTTTTTCGGGGCCCATCTCGGCAACAAGGGTTCGGGCATCAACGTCAAATATGCCGGGGATCCGTACTGGGGCATGAAACTGGCGGCGATTGCCTATGACATTGACAAGTGTGCCAATGATTATAACGGGGAACTGACGGACTATAACCGGGCATCCCTCGGGATTGTGGCGGACGATGCGCGGGTGGATGTGCGCAAGGCCATCAACGGCAGCGTCCTGTACAATACAGCCTATGGCGCAACATATCAGAAGAACCACACTGTTACGATCCTTTCCGAAAGCAGTGACTGGTATGAGATCCAGTCAACCAGTTATCTGGAAGGGGGCAGCGTGCGCAGTCTGCAGGATACCGGCCTTCTGACTTACGATTGGGAAACATATGTCGGCTGGCTGCCGAAGAATGAAGTTACCCGGATCAACAGCACGATTACACTGCTTGCCAGCAAGGGTGATACACCGACCGGTGAGTTTGTCGGCACCCTGACAGAAGCAAAGCTGGACGGCAGTACGCTGCGGCTGGCCGGCGAGGCCTACAGGCCGGGTATCTATGTAACTGATGAGAACAAGGCCGAACATGTCCTGCAGGTGCTCGATGAAGTGTTCAGCGAAGTGCAGTCGGTCAGTCCGGCATTAACGGTATCCGGCAATGACCAGATTGCCTGGGCGCATGACCTTGAGCTGTCAGAACTGCCTGAAGGCATCTATGTCTTCCGGCTTGATGCACATTATTCGCTGTATTCTGCCTATGATGAGTCCTGCCGGCTGGAACTGGACAGCGATACCGTACAGGAAACGGAAAACAGCGGGCGGACATACCGGCTGCAGAATGAAGACGGCCTGCTGACCCTGCGGATCGGCAAGCTGGACTGCGGATCCGGGGCATCTTATGACAGCAATACGGATACGTGCGTCTGCACGGCCGGATATGAAAACTGGACTGCCGGAAAAGGCTGCACCATCAAGCCTCCGGCTGACACCAGCAAGCTCATGCAGGGCGTGGAAAAGACTTCGTATGACGAAGCGACCCATACCATCACGGTGGAGGGCATGGCCTTCCTGACCGGCGTGAATGCGGATGCGGAAGCGGACATTGAACACCAGCTGATCCTGGTGGATATGGATACCCGTGAGGAAACCGTACTGCCGACGGAAACACTGGTGGTTGAGCCGGCGCTGAACTTCGGTGACGGCTATGATTACAGCCGGATCGGCTACCGGGCACAGATCCCGCTGGCGGATACCGACGGCCGGGAATACTATCTGAAGATCCGGGTCAGGAACGGTGACGCAGGCCGGGAAAAGATGCTTATAACCAATGATGCCGCGCTTGATCTGGAAGACATGCACCGGGACAACTATACTGTCAGGCTGTTTGCCAATCCGGCCGCGAACTTCCGGATGGAACTGATCTCCCGGATTACCGGGGTTGACCGTTCGCTGATCCGCAAGCCGACCCGCCGGCCGTCTGTATACGGTGAGACAACGATCGCGATCAGGGATGAGAAACTGTCTATCGACGGTCTCGGGTTTATTGCCAATACATACATCAACGAGGAAAACAATCCGGATTACGCGATTCTGTTCGAAGATGAAGCCGGCTCCGTTATCCGGGCGGCGGCTGTAAATAAGGCCTGTTCCGTGGATCTGGCGGCCCTTCGCAAGACAAAGTATACAATTCACCGGGCCTGCTTCGATTTCGAAGCGGATCTGCGTGAACTGGCGCCGGGCAGTTACCGGCTGTATATGGATATCGGCACCGATGCGGCCCGTGATATCTTCGAACTGTACAGCTATCAGGAAACCGACCTGCCGGAAGAGACTGCCGGGACAAGAACATACCGGATCATCCGGACCCGGGGACACAGCCAGTATATTCTGGAAATCACTGATGCAAGTGCCCCGCTGCAGGCTATGGGCACGGAAGCCCCGGCCGGACAGGAAGAAAAGCCGGAGACACAAGCCCCGGCAGAACCGTCCGCAGAAACAGACGAAACACAGAAAAACGAGGATTGAATCCTCGTTTTTTTATCCGTTGATCAGGAATGTGGCGTGGGCACAGACGCAGGCCTTGACCTGCTGGCCATGCACCTCCTGCATTTCCGGTTCAATCTCACCGTTAAGCACCTGTCTGGCATCGGCGATCAGGGCCGGGATCAGGTCCGGGGTCACCGGGAAGGCCGCATGGGACGGGTAGATGACATCGAACTCATCCATTCTGGCAGCCAGGCGCTCCAGGGAAGCGACATAGGAGGGCAGGTCACGGTGCAGGCCGAACATGTAAATATTACCGGTCTGGATCGGGTCACCGCTGATCAGGGCCCGGTATTTGCGGTCCAGGACAGCAATGGAACCTGGTGTATGGCCCGGCAGGTGAATGATTTCCAGTTCACGTCCGCCCAGATCAAGCACATCACCTTCCCAGACAAACCGCATGACACCGGGGTTCTTCTGGATATTGTGGTAGACGATGCCTTCGGACGGGTGCATCCAGCACCAGTCAAAAGCCGCATTGCCGGCGATATGGTCCCGGTCAGCGTGTGTGTTGAGCAGCTGCAGGGGCAGATCGGTTACGGATTCCGCCAGTTCCCTGGCATTGGGGGTCATCATGCCGGAATCAATCAGAAGGGCCTGGTTTTCGCCGGTCAGCAGGAAGAACCGCACACCTTCTTCTTCAAACCGCCATGTCTGTTCATTGATCTTGATGATATCTGTCATGTGTAAACCTCCTGTTAAACTCATTATAACGAAAACGGACCCGGAGGGTCCGTTATCTCACTGATCAGGCTGGAAAATATAGATGTGGATCACTGTCCGGCTGTCAATCTCGGCGCCGTTGGGGGCCGGATCGATCTTCTGGATGCCGTTCTGATTGGAATAGCCGGAATCACCGCCGGTCGGCACCGGGATGATGTCCAGGTTGTAGAAGCCGGCATTGTTGAACAGTGAGGTCATGTTGGCCACATTGTCACTGTAGCTGAAGTCACTGTAGATCGACAACGGGATATTCGGCAGGGTGGCCATGGGGACCGGTTCCGGACCGTCGCTGTAGCGGATGGTGACCGTGGTCCCGGCCGGTTTCCTGGCGCCGGCGGCGGGATCCTGGGCAAATACGGTATTGGCCGAGTAGGAATTGTTATAACCGATATTCTGTACGGATACCTTGAATCCGGCGGCTTCCAGGGCAGCTTTGGCCGCCTCCGGTGTCTGGCCGCTTACATCCGGGACGGCGATGACCTTGCCGGAGGAGACGCTGCAGGAGATGCTCTTGCCGCTGACCGAACAGCTGATGATCTGCCCAGCCTCGTAGGCATCACTTTCGGCCTGGGAAGCGGAGACACTCCAGCCGGCCCCGAGACTGTTGGCCGAACTGACCGCCGTCTGCAGGGATGTATAGGAAGCGCCGGCACTGTACAGGGAAGCATCCGGGGCATAGGCACCCCTGGATACTGTGTAGTTGATGCGGGACCCGGCCGGGAAGCGGCCGCTGTCATTGGTGATGATGCAGCCGGCAGAAACGGAATCGTTGTAGGAATCGCTGCGGATTCCCGGTGTCATGCCGGTCTTGCTGAGATAGCCCTTGAAGTCTTCTTCTGTCATGCCCCGGCGGACATCTACAGATACGGTACGGCCGACGGCTACTTCTGCCGTGATGACGGTGCCCGGGCTCACCGGACCGCTGACACTCTGGGACAGGATGGTGCCGGCTTCCGCATCACTTTCCTTATCGGTAAATCTTACACTCAGCCGGGCACTGCTGCTGTTCTCACTGTTTTTCGCGTTGATATATGAGGAGAAGGCATCACGGGAACGGCCGGTATAGTTATCGACATTGACGAGCCCGGCAGAGATCTGGAAGGTGATGGCTGAATCCTCACCGATCATGCCGGAGGCAGGATTCTGGGCAAGTACCGTCCCGGCCGGCTGGTCACTGTAGTATTCCTGGAAGACTGCCCTGACGCCGTTGGCCCGGCACCAGTCAGAAGCTTCGGCGCGGGTTTTGCCGGTCTGGGAAGCGACGGTGATGCCCTTGCCGGAAGACAGGGTGACAACAAGGCGTGAACCCTGGGCCAGTTTGGTGCCGGCCGCAGCCGACTGCCTGATGACCGTCCCGCGGGCAGCGGTATCGCTTGTTTCCTCCGCAAACGTCACGTTGATTTTATTTGTGTTGGCCCAGGCCTGGATATTGACGCGGGTATAGCTGCGGAAATCCGGGACCGTTACTTCAATGACTTTATCTTCCTCATTTGACTTTGCCGAAATCGTAATGACGACCGGCTGGCTGCGCTTAAGCACCGGTTCATCCGGGGAGATGCCGGCAAAGAGGTTTTCCTCCACATCGGTGTCCGGGCTGAATTCAAAGGTGACATCCGTAAAGCCTTTATCGGCGAACCATTTTTCGATATCTTCCCGCCGGCGGCCGGTAAAGTCGGGAATATCAAATTCTTTATCCGGGTCAGGCCCGTCGGAGAGGACAAAGGATATTTCGTCCTTGCGGCCCAGCCGGATTCCTTCCTCCGGGGTCTGCTCCAGTACAGTGTCCTTTTCGATCTCCTCATCATAGCGGTAGGTGTAGTGCACCAGCTCCGTGTCAATTTTATTTTCAGAAGCCCAGTCTTCGGTATCCTTCCTGGTCATGTTGATGAAAGAAGGCATGTCGATGCCGCTGTTCAGGATGTAAACATAATAAAATCCTGCCCCGATGGTCGCGGCGAGGAGAACGCCGGCAATGGCGGTCAGGATACGGGTCTTGCGGTTGCTGTAATCTATGCTCATGTTGGCTGCCTTTCAGTTAGTAATTATAACATAAAGCAGTGCCGGATTATAACTGCGCGGTCCCGCGGCAGTATGTCTGCACAACCTGGTAGTCATCATCCAGGATCGTCAGGTCAGCGTTGTACCCGGTGCGGATCAGGCCATAGGTTTCATCGATGTTCAGCAGGCGGGCCGGGTTGATGGTGCAGGCGTTGATGGCGGCGGCCGGCTCAATGCCGCATTCACGGATCAGATAGCGCAGGCCTTCATTGATTTTAAGGGTGCTGCCGGCCAGTTTGCCGGTGTTGGCGACCCTGGCGCTGCCGTCGGTTTCAATGATGCAGGGCTTGCCGGCAAACAGGAAATGCTCACCGATGCGGGATCCCTTGGCCCGCAGGCTGTCTGATACGATGATTGCGTAGTCGCGGCCTTTGCAATGGAAAAACAGCTGCAGGACTTCCGGAGCCACATGATGCCCGTCCGGAATGATCTCGGCATACATGTCATTCAGCAGCAGGGCAGCCCCGGCCACGCCGTTTTCCCGGTGATGCAGGCCGGACTGGGCATTGAATGTATGGGTGATGCAGACAGCGCCGTTGCTGTGGGCGTTGACGACTTTCCGGTAGGTGGCACCGCTGTGGCCGATGGAAACCAGGACATTGTTGTGGGCACAGAAGCGGGTGAAGTTATAATCGAGGTCATTCTCCGGCGCCAGGGTGATGATGCGGATGAGGTTGTCGGCCGCCCGCTGCCAGACTCTGAACTGCGGGATGTCCGGGGCGGTAATGAATTCTTCCGGCTGGGCCCCGGCATACTCAGGATTCAGGAACGGGCCTTCCAGGTGGATGCCAAGAACAGCAGCGCCTTTGTCAATGCGCCGGCGCATTTCGGCAATGCTTTTCAGGGCTTTGGACATCCGGCCCGGTTCATCTGTCATGACCGTCGGCATGAACGAAGTGACACCTTCCGCGGGCAGGGCGGCAGCCCACCGGCGCAGCCCGTCAGCTTTGGCGTCATTGCTGTCATAGCCATAGCCGCCATGACAGTGAATATCAATAAAACCCGGCAGGATCATGCAGTTGCCGTAGTCTTTATGGCTGTTTTTCTGGTCATAGGGATCGACAGACCAGATCTGCCCGCCGCTGATTTCCAGCTGGGCCGGGGCGAAGCGTTCACCGATCCATACCCTGGTACTTTGAATACGCATGAAATCCTCCCGTTTTCTTTTCATAACTGTAGCATAGATTTCCCGTTTACCGATGCAGAATTGTACTGCTATAATCTGAAAAGAAAGCAGGGTGGATTATGATCGGAATCATTGTGACAGGACATGGGAATTATGCCGGCGGGATGATGAAGGCCGTGCAGCTGCTGGCCGGGACACCGGCGAAGTTCGCAGCCGTGGATTTTAAACTGGAAGACAGTACGGATGAACTGGAGCTGAAGCTGCGGGGTGCAATCGAGAAGTTCGGCCCGTGTCCGGACGGCGTGCTGATTTTTGCGGATCTGGCTGATGAACAGCCGGCCAAAGTAAGCCGGGATCTGGGCCGGAAACTTGCTGGAACGGTCCAGGTGGAAGTAGTCGGCGGGACCAATCTGGGGATGCTGATGGAGTGCAATATCGCCCGGGGTTATATCAATAACATTTCGGCGCTGGCAGATCTGGCCGTGGAAACGGGCCTGCAGCAGATTGCCCGGCTGGAACGCTGAACGATATTCAGGACAAAGACAGACGCTGATCTGTCTTTTTTTGTGCTGACGCATCAGAAACGGCGAATAACATTGTCGGGAGGCGTTTGGCAATGACGAGAATCAATGAACTGCCGGAATCGGAAAGGCCCCGGGAAAAAGGGCTGCGGGACGGGGTTGGAAGCCTTGCCAACCGGGAACTGCTGGCCCTGCTTCTGCGCAGCGGCAGGCGGGGCGCATCGGTGCTGGAAGTAGCAGATGAGGTGCTGATCAGGGCCGGCGGCATCCAGGGACTGGCCCGGCTGGATCATCAGGAACTGTGCCGTATCCCCGGCATATCCGACAGCAAGGCCCTGGAGCTGGAAGCCGCGCTGGAACTGGCCGGACGCATCATCTGCGAACAGGCAGGCGGCAGGAATATCGTGAAGGAACCGGAGCACCTGGTGAACTGGCTGCAGATGAGCCTGGGAAATCAGCGCCAGGAACACTTCATGGTGGTTTATCTGGACACGGCGCTGCATATCCTGGCCAGCCGGATCCTGTTTGTCGGCACCCTGGATGCCAGTATGGTGTCACCCCGGGAAATCCTGCGGGAAGCGCTGCTGCAGTCAGCCGCCGGCATCATCCTGGTGCATAACCATCCCAGCGGATCGCTGCAGCCAAGTGAGGCGGACTGCCGGATGACGGAAAAAATCATGGCCGCTGCCGAAGTCATGGACGTGCAGGTGCATGACCACCTGATTGTATCCCGGGACGGCTGTCTGAGCATGAAGCGGGAAGGGATGATGAAAAGGTTAAGGTCCGGTTTCTGACAGGCGCTGCCTGTGCTATAATTCTGTCGTATGATCCGGCAATGGAAAAAAATGATGGCTGTGCTGTCGGCTGTAGTGCTGCTGAGCGGCTGCACCCCGGTGAAGACCCAGATTGCCTATACGGTTTATCCGGTCGGTTTTCTTGTTGAACGGCTGACGGGCAATCCGTCCCGGGCCGTGTCGGTGCAGCAGAATATGATTATCCAGCGGGCCCAGCTCAAGGATAATTACGCCGAGATCCTTTCGGATTCCGCCGTGTTTTTCTATGTCGGCCAGCTTGAGCCTTACCGCAGTGTCTATGCGGCTGAGATCAACGCGGCCTGTTCCTCACAGCTGGATCTTTCCGCCATGAACGCGGTTTATGATTTTGAACGCTATATGCCGGTCTATGCCGGGGATGATGTGACCTACGTCGAGAGCCGGTACTACAACGACCCGGTTATGGACAGCATTGACACGGATGTCAAGGACCTGTATCTCTGGACGGATCCGATCGCCATGCTCAGTATGGCCAAGGATATCCGTGACTGGCTGCTTTCTGCTTATCCGGAAGACAAGGAAATGATTGAGGACAACTTCCAGAAACTGGAAACGGACCTGATCAACCTTGATGCCCAGTACCAGGCCCTGGCCACAGCCAACCAGCACGATAAGAAAGAGATCAAATTTGTATCCATGACC
>JAFOIT010000139.1 GCA_017420585.1 Solobacterium sp. | reverse complement strand
GATATCCAGGAAGATCTTGTCCCCGACCAGCTTGTCGGCCCGGATCGTATAGCAGCCCCGGTCATACTCGACCTCGGCCCCGAGGGCCTCAAAGCCCTTGATATGCAGGTCGATCGGCCTTGGCCCAAGGTAGCACCCGCCCGGCATCTTGATCCGCACATAGCCGTACTTGCCCAGCAGCGCGCCCATGAAATAGTACGAAGCCCGCAGCTTCGTGACGATATCATCATCGAGGTCCGTGTTCTTCATGTTGGTCGGATCGATGATCAGATGATCGTTGCGGTCCGTATTCACATCCACATTGAGCAATGCCAGGATTTTCGCCAGGGAATCCACATCATCGATGTTCGGCACCCCGACGATCGTCACCGGCCCGCTGGCCAGCACTGCCGCCGGGATCAGGGCCACGGTCGCGTTCTTCGATCCGGAAATGGTCACTTCCCCGCGCAGCCTCCTGCCGCCTCTGATTTTAATGACTTCCTGCATGCTTCAATTCCCCCTCAATATATGCCAGCATTTCCTGACAGTCCTTCACGAGCACATCACACGCGCTCTGGTCCTGTCCGAACCGCCGGTCCTCTCTCGCAATGACGGTCATGCCGGCATTTTTGCCTGCTTCGATGCCGAAGCGGCTGTCTTCATACACCACGCATTCCGCCGGTTCTGCGCCGACCGCTGCCGCCGCCGTCAGGTACACATCCGGGGCCGGCTTGGGCCGTTTGACCGAATCGGAATCGATGATGACATCGAAATCGCCGGTAATGCCCATTTCCCGCAGGGCCCGGTCAATGGCCGGCCGCGGCGATGACGAGCAGCACGCCAGCTTCAGCCCGTATGCCTTCAGCTTCGCCAGCACTTCCGGAATCCCCGGAAACATCACTTCCCGGCAGTTCAGCGGCCGGTCCGCAAAGTAATCATCATTCAGCTGCCGGATCTCCTCCCGGGACAGCCGGTGGTCAAACATCTCATACAGCATATCGTATGTCTGGGCCATGTTTGTGCCGATAATCGTATAGACCAGTTCATTTGTCCCGGTGTATCCGGCCGCCCGCATCCAGGCCACCGTACCTGACATATAATAGCCTTCGCTGTCGAACAGAATGCCGTCCATGTCAAAAAGAACTGCTTTGATCATTGTTTTTCTCCCGGCATTATTCTACTGTATTTTGCCCTGATTACCAATAGGACAAAGCCGGACAGTTTGTTTTCTGTCCGGCCTGAGCGGGAATTCAGACGATACTGACATGCGTCATGCCGCAGGACGCGGCGGCATCACCAAGCTGCTTCATGAACGCTTCGTCGGGATAGTGCAGGGCGGTCCGGTACGGTTCCCTGACGCCGAAGGGACGGCAGGCAATGATCCGGTAGTGAATATCTCCGTACTGCTGATAAGGGGCCAGGGCCGTGCTGACCGTGCGGACCGTCAGCACTGACGCGAAATCCGGGGAACAGACCGTGCGGACTTCGGTCAGTTTGCCCTGTTCAGCCAGATATGCAGCCCGGGCCAGCACCGCGGAACCGTCCGCCCCGGTAATCTGTTCATATTCCGCCGGATCCGCGGCCTTTACATCCAGCATGACCCCGTCAGTCACTGCCAGCAGCTGCGGCCGGGCGGCAAAGTCGAATGACCCGTTGCTGTCGATCAGGCAGGTCAGACCGAGCTCATGCGCACCCTTAAACAGTTCCTCCAGGAATTCAGGATACAGCGTGCATTCCCCGCCGGAAACCGTGATCCCGCTGATGAACGGAATATTTTTCCTGACTTCCGCCAGTATTTCCCCGGGGGTCAGCCACCGCACCCGCGGGCTTGACAGGTGGGGGCAGGTTTTCAGGCAGGAATCACACCGGACGCATTTTTCCGGCGCGAACGTGACCCGGCCCGCTGTCATTGCCAGGGCCCCGGCCGGGCATACCCCGACGCACAGGCCGCAGTTCCGGCACAGGGAAATCGTCTCCGGGTTATGGCAGTAGGTGCAGTGATAATTGCAGCCCTGGAAGAAGATTGCGGTCCGGTTGCCGGGCCCGTCGACGAACGAATGACGGATGATCCGGTTAATCGGCGCCTTCATCCAGCCGGCGGACCTTTCTGTCTTCCGTATGATGCAGCCGCAGGGTTTCATAGGCAATATTGGACATGTCGTTGATGGCCTGCTTCCCTTCGTCGTGGAGCGCGTAGACTTCGGATTTCTTGACCAGGTAGCCGGTCACCCGGATCAGGTCGCTGTCCTCCGCATAGGTGGAAATATAGCGCATGCCGACCTTGAAGGCGCCCTTGAAGATATCCAGGATCGCGCCCGGATTATTCCTGGCCGTGGTCTCAAACGGGAAAATATCCCCCACCCCGGTCTGGAAGTAATGGTGGAACAGCCCGGCCTGCCGCAGATGTTCGTACAGCGGCAGTTCCCGGCCGATCGGGATTCTGACCCCCGGGGTCACACCGGCTTCGCCGAGGCCGACCTGGGCGTGCAGCAGGAAATGATGGTCAAAGCCCCTGCAGTACGCGCTGTGATGCTCTGCCACCAGTTCCTGCAGGCGGTCCATGATTCTGACCCCGAGCGCGTTGGCTTCCTCAGAACTGCCGAACAGGTCTGTCCGGCCATGCTTGCGCATCAGTTCATCCACACATTCGGAAAGACCGACCATGCCGAACAGGCCGACAAAACGGTCCGGATCAAGCAGTCCTTCCTTAAACAGGAAACTGGTTTTGAAGAACGCGCTTTCCTCCACCTCAAAGCGGATGCATCCTTCCATGAAGCCGCACATGGTCCGGACCGCGTGGGGCAGGACATTATTCATGAAATCATCGACATCAGCGGCTTTTGCGGCTGTCGGGCCGAGATTCAGCCGGTGCAGCAGATACGCCCCGCCGCCGATCGGCAGGCCGTTGTAGCAGCTGGCAATCCCGTAATCCATGGCACCGAAATCATGCCGGAAATCAGGATCAAAGGCAAACGCCGGGTTGGCGCTGACCAGGGATGTCGCAATCGCGTGTTCGGCAAAATCATCCGGGGTGATGTCCGGATCATACAGCAGGGTCATATTCGGAATGGCATTCTGCAGTTCCGCGGTCAGATCAAGTATGATCTCCCCTGTGCGGGTCTTCCGCGGCCCCAGGTTGGCATGCACGAAGCTGTCGCCGAGGGTCCGGTCCAGCATGATCAGGAACCCGCGCAGAATCGTCCGGATCTCATCATCGGAGAGATCACCGCAGTACGGTTCGAACAGTTCCGAGAAGTTGCCGAGATATACCGGGAAGTGGGTTACCGAAGGGACATTGTGATAAAGAATCTGCAGGGCAGTGACTGCCTCATACAGCGTCTGCGGCGGGTCAAGGCGCAGGAATTCGCTGCCCTGGGCCATGAACTTTTCATAATCCGGCAGGATATACCGGGCTGAATACGGGGCATGGCCTGTACTCATTTCGTGCATGAGTCCTTCCTCGCTCAAACGCACAAATTCCTCCGTGGCTTCACCGCCGGAAAACGGCAGGGCATCCTGGGCCACCGATGCCAGCTGGAAAACCTGCTGTTCATGGGTCAG
>JAFOIT010000138.1 GCA_017420585.1 Solobacterium sp. | reverse complement strand
TGTTTTTATCCGTGTCCATCAGCCCGCGGGCCGCTGCCGTGACAATTTCCCGGCGGAACGGATCCGAACCGATATCACGGATCGGCAGGCTTTCATCTGAAGCCGACAGACCAGCCAGCCTTACCAGGGTAAACGCAGTCCATCTCCTGTCAAGTTTTTGTTCCGGATCAAACGGATAATCCGGGGTTAATATGCCCCAGTCAACGGCAGCCTGTACGGAAGTAAAGTACGGTGAGTCACTGCCGACATTGAGGAAATACGGAACTTCGCTGCCGGCTGATTCAATGCCTGCAGATTCAGTCATCATACGGATCCATTCACCCAACAGAAGCGTTTGTTCCGGTTCTTTCGAACAGCCGGAACAAACACTCATCATAACAGCCAGACAGAGAACCAGCAGATCATGCCTGAATGCCGGACGCATTCGACGTAATGGTTGTTTCAAGTGTGTCATAGCCTGCCACCGTCCGGTCCAGAAACCGGGCATAGGATTCGATGGTTTCCTTTTCAATCTCAAACCGGGCAGCGAACTGATTGAATCTGGCCCGGATCGTTTCCCCGCCTTCAGAGATCCAGGAGATATTCGTATCATTCATTTCCTTTTTCATTCTGCTAAGCAGTTCATACATGGTCTGGTTTGCCGCCCTGATCCGGGACGCGCATTCACTGACTTCGGCCAGGGATATTTTCAGATTGTTCATGGTTCCTTTCCCCCTTTCTATGCCAGCGTGGCTGCCTGGGCGGCCAGATCATCCTGCATCTCACGGTAGGCACGGGCAGAGTGACGCAGAAATTCACTGTATTGACTGCACAGCAGCGACATTTCCCTGAAATCAGCTTCAAAACGATAGATCTGGTTGCTGAAAGCCGTGTTGTCTTTTCCCTGCCAGCCTGCTTTCATTGTGTCTACAGCATCGAACAGCTGCCGGCAGGTATGCTGGTAATCCTGATTGGTTTCATCCATCCTGGCAGCACAGGCTTCCAGCATTTCCGGTTCTACGGTAATTGTTCTCATGGTTTTTCCCCTCGCTTTCTAATGGCTATATTCGCGGGGTTTTCCGTATATACCGGCAAGGCAGAAAAAAAACCATGTTTTTCAACATGGTTTTATTCGGATTCGTGAATCTTCTGCAGGATCTCGTCGATATGCCGGCCGTTTTCCATGGATTTATCCTGGACAAACGTGAGTTCCGGGGTCCGCCGGATGTCGAGCCGCTGGCTCAGCTGGGTGCGGATATACCCCCTGGCCCTGTTCAGGGCCCGCAGTCCGGCATCATTGCGGGGCTGTTTGCCGAGGAACGTGCAGTAAACCGTGGCATAGCTGTGGTCGTTGGACACTTCCACATCCGTTATGGTCACAAAGCCGACATCAGGATCTTTCAGATCAAACTGAATGATATCAGAAATGTCCTTGCGGATGATTCCTTCCAGACGCTTCTGCTTGATGCTGCTCATGCTCAGGCCTCGGCAGGAACTTCCTGTTCCTGGTATGCTTCAATGATGTCCCCGACTTTCAGATCGTTATAGTTTTCAATCGTGATGCCGCACTCATAGCCGTTGACGACTTCCTTGGCATCATCCTTGAACCGCTTCAGGGAAGCCAGCTTGCCGGTGTAAATGACAATGCCTTCCCGGATCAGCCGGATACCGCAGTGGGAAACCAGCTTGCCGTCGGTGACCATACAGCCGCCGATCGTACCGATCTTGGAAACCTTGTAGATTTCCCGGATCTCCGCCTGGCCGATAATGACTTCGGTGTATACAGGCGCCAGCATGCCCTTCATGGCGTTTTCCATTTCCTCGGTAGCCTTGTAGATGATGTTGTGCAGCCGGATGGATACGCCGGCATCATCCGCCTTCTTGCGGATATTGGCATCCGGACGGACATTGAAGCCGATAATCATGGCCTTTGACGCGTCAGCCAGCATGATATCGGATTCACTGATCGCACCGGCTGTGCTGTGGATAACGTTAACCTTGACACCCTTGACATCCAGTTTCTCAAGCGAGGAACGGACAGCTTCGGCAGAACCCTGGACATCGGCCTTGATGATAACGGGGATTTCCTGGATCTCGCCGGCTTCGATTTCCCGGGAGAGATCTTCCAGCGACATGGCGGAAGTCCGCTTGCGCTGCTGTTCGATTTTCCGGCGGTTTCTTCTGTCCGCCAGGGCCCTTGCTTCTTTTTCGTTGTCATAGGCCCGGAAGATATCGCCGGCTTCCGGTACATCGTTCAGACCGATAATCTCCACCGGGCTGCTCGGACCGGCAGTCTTGAGTTCCACGCCGTCTTCGTCGGTCATTCTTCTGACCTTGCCATAGCAGGTGCCGACAACGACCGGGTCACCCTGTTTCAGTGTACCCTTCTGCACAAGCAGGGTTGCGACCGGGCCGCGGCCCTTGTCCAGCTTGGCTTCAATGACAGTACCGGTTGCCAGGCGGTCCGGGTTGGCCTTGAGTTCCTTGACGTCCGCCACGGTCAGGATGGTTTCCAGCAGTTCCGGAATACCGTCACCGTTACGGGCCGAGGTATTGACGAAAATCGTATCGCCGCCCCACTCTTCCGGCATGATGCCATGGTCAGCCATCTCGCTCTTGACACGGTCCGGATTGGCATCCGGCTTATCCATCTTGTTGACGGCGACGATAATCGGCACATCAGCTGCCCGGGCATGGTCAATGGCTTCTTCGGTCTGCGGCATGACACCGTCGTCAGCTGCGACGACGATGACCGCAATATCAGTCACACTGGCACCGCGGGCCCGCATGGCGGTAAACGCCTCATGACCCGGTGTATCCAGGAACGTTACCCGGCGGCCTTCAACAGAAATCTGGTAGGCACCGATATGCTGGGTAATACCGCCGGCTTCACCGCTCGCGACTTTGGTGGAACGGATGGTGTCAAGCAGCGTTGTCTTGCCATGGTCGACATGGCCCATGACAGTAACGATCGGCGGCCGTTCCTGCAGCAATTCTTCCGGATCAGCCTCTTCATCTTCAAGACTATCTTCTTCCCGTTCCTTGACCTTGGTCGGTTCAATTTCATATTCCAGACAGATTGTCTCCACCATGTCATCATCCAGGGAACTGTTGATGGTGACCATCTGGCCGGCCATAAAGAGAATCTTGATCAGGTCGCTGGCATTTCTGCCGACTTTCTGAGCCAGTTCACCGACAGTTATCCCGTCACTGTATGTGATTTCATGAATATCAATCTTTTTCCGGTTGTCCTGGAAACGGTTGTTGAAATTCCCGCCGCTTCTGCCGCCGCGGCCGCGGCTGCCGTTCTTCCGGTTATTTCCTTTGCCCCCCTGGGGACGGTTATTGCTCTTCTTTGGCATTCTTACCTCTCTTTCTAGCAGTTATGCTGCGTCAATTGTCTGTACTTCACTTCCTTCCATTGTGTGATATTTACAGAACCGCTTTGATTTCTTCCCAGAATTCATCCGGGACGGACACTTCCAGAGCCCGTTCCAGAGCCCGGGTTTTGCGGGCCCGTTCAACTGCTTCAGCATCTTTTTTCAGATAAGCTCCGCGGCCGTTGGCTTTGCCCGTCAGGTCAACCAGAAGTTTTCCTTCCGGTGACCGGACGATCCGCAGAAGCTCTTTCTTCGGCAGCTGTTCGCCGGTGGCGACACATCTGCGCATTGGTATCTTTCTCGGCATGACTTACATCATTCCTTCATCATCATAGTAGTCTTCGTATTCATCATAGTCGATATCGTACTGGCTCTCTTCTTCCTCAAGCTGCTGTCTTTCGATTTCTTCCAGTTCTTCCTCTGTATATACAGGCTTGATATCAACATTGATGTCCTTACGGAGCTGCTGTTCCAGAATCTTGTTTCTGGTCTTGAACTCGTCATCATCACCCTTACGCTTCTTTCTCTTCGGCTTTTCAGGTGTTTTCGGCTTGGAGGTATCGGCCAGTTTCTCGAAGACGGATACGTATTCGTTCTTGGCGGCAATCTCTTCCAGATCGGCCTTGATGCGCTGTTTCTTCGGTTCCGCTGCCGGTTCCGGTTCGGCCGGTGTCTCCGGTTCCGCAGTCACTTCCGGCTGGACCGGTTCTTCTGCCGGTGTCTCCTCGACAGCCGGAACCTCCTCTGCTGCCGGTGTTTCCGCAGCCGGGATTGTCTCGGCCGGGGTTTCTTCCGGCATCATGGCCATATCGGTACGGATCTTCTCCTTGACAGCTTCCCGCATTTCTTCCGGAATAATATCTTCTTCCGTCTCTGCGGCCGGGCTGTTTTCATTAGCCTTGCGGATCAGCTCTTCAGCTGCCTTGAGCCGCTTCTCCTCAGCTGCCCGTGCTTCTGCCTCAAGCCGCTCGATTTCACGGCGTTCCCGTTCACGGCGCATTTCTTCCCTTCTGATCTCTGCTTCAGCCAGCAGGGTATCGAAGTCCTTGCCCATTTCTTCGAGCTCAGCCCTGGTCTTGATATCAATCTTGCGGTTGCACAGCTTGACCGCCAGGCGGGCATTCTTGCCCTTCTTGCCGATGGCCAGCGACAGCTGGTCTTCATTGACGATGACCAGCAGGCTCTTGTCATCATCACCCGGCAGGACGGCTTCCACTTCGGCCGGCGCCAGGGCGTTCTTGACCAGCTGGGTAATATCATCATTCCACAGGAAGATATCGATTTTCTCACCATGGAGTTCCTCGATGATTTCCTGTACCCGGTTGCCGCGCTGCCCGATGCAGGCGCCGATCGGGTCAATCTCATCGTTGTGGCTCATGACCGCCATCTTGGTGCGTTCGCCGGCTTCTCTGGCAATGGCCTTGATTTCGACAATGCCCTGGAAGATTTCCGGCACTTCCTTTTCAAACAGGCGCTTGACGAGCATCGGGTCAGCCCGGGAGACAAGCACCTGGGATCCCTTGGTGTCCTTATTGACTTCGGTAATGACGACCCGGAGTTTCTGTCCTTCCAGCAGCCGTTCACCCGGCAGTTCCGCCGATTTCGGCATCATGGCCACGGTCTTGCCGAGGTTGACCAGGGTGAACTTGTCCTTGACGGATTCGACAATACCGAGAACCATCTCGTGCAGCTGGTCGATATATTCATTGTACACAGCGACTTTTTCCGCTTCCCGGATCTTCTGGCGCATGACGTTTCTGGCCAGCGTGGCAGCGGCTCTGGACATGCTGGTGATTTCCACCTTGCGGCGCACCACATCACCCAGAACGACATCTTCCTTATATTCCCGGGCTTCTTCCGGAGACATCTCCAGTTCATCGTCCTCGACATTTTCCACGACATTGTAGAGCTGGAAAATATCGATTGTGCTGTTCTTTTCATTGATCTCAGCCTCGACGTTGATGTCGGAGAGTTCCGCATCCTTCTTGTATGCCTTGCACATGGCTTCCTTCAGCGCGTCGATGACAACGCTTTCCGGAATCCGGCGCTCATCTTCAATGGCATTCAGGGCCTTGATCATTTCCTTGTAGTTTAATTCCATTTTCTGCTTCTCCTTCAGATTTTCACGGCCAGACGGATAAACTCAATATCCGCCAGGGAAAATTCCGCCGTCCGGCGGGCCGCCTTGTCACGATACTCGAGGGTAACGGTATCGTTATCGTCAATTGCTTTTATGGTGCCGGTAAACTCGATCATTTTCTTTACCGGGTGTCTCAGGCGGACATAGACATACGGTTCCGGCATGGTCCGCAGTTCACTGAGATCACGGATCTCGCGTTCTGCCCCGGGGCTGCACACTTCCAGTGTGTATGCCTCGTTCAGGGTCGGATCATCGTCCAGCAGTTCCGAGATCTTTTCGCTGACGGCCGCACAGGTATCCAGATCCATGGATCCGTCTTCCTTCATGATGGCGATCTGCAGTGTCTTTTCTTTTCCGCTGAGCCATTTGAGTTCATAGAGTCTTACGTTGAAGTCCTCCAGAACCGGCGCGATTTTCTGTTCCAGCTGTACAGTTCTGTCCATATTCCTCCTATACAAACATGAAGGAGTGCTCACGCACTCCCTTAAGACAGTTAGAATATACATTATTTTAAAACTGAATGCAAGAACAATTATGATTCCGCTTTCGGTTTTGCTTCATAACGGAGAATTCCGTTTCGGTAGAACGTTCTCTGCGGCATTTCGAACAGCCATTCCGACACCAGCATCAGGGTGACGAACAGCGTTGCCTTCATATCCCGGTACATGAACCAGACCATCGGCACGGCCCCGGCCAGCAGCGCGAAATCAGTCAGGAAGACCCTTCTGAGCGGTCTGGCCGATTCAGCGTTCCGATAGAGATCCGTCCGGCAGTGCTCACAATGAAGTATGCGGTTGGTGCCGAACGGATTCGTATACAGCACTTCCCCGCAGACAGGACACTTGATTCTCATAAATTAAACAGGGAGATCTGATTGCTTTCCTGCATGCCGCCGAGGCATCCCATGATCTCCAGCCTTCTCAGCAGGGAAGTCGACAGCAGCGTCCGTTTGAGAATGTCTTCCTTGGAGAGAAACTCACCCTGGCGGCGGGCTTCTTCGATGCTGCGGGCGACGTTGGCTCCCAGGCCGTCAATGACCGTAAACGGCGGGATGAGGATATGACTGTCGTTTTCGTCCACAGTAAAGACTGTGGCCCGGCTGCGGTAGAGATCCACATTGCTGATCCGGTATCCCCGGGCATAGAGTTCTTCACAGACTTCCAGGGTGTCAAACAGCGCCCGTTCCTTGTTGGACACCGGTTCGGAATTGCCGCTGCGGTCATTCAGACGGCTCTGGATATTCTGCATTCGCTCCTGGATAGCTTCGAGGCCCTTTGTCATCGTATCGATCTCATAGGCATCACAGCGCAGTGACAGGAACTGGATATAGAAATTATGCGGTTCATGAACCTTGTACCAGGCAATCCGGACGGCCATCATGACATAGGCCACGGCATGGGCTTTCGGGAACATGTACATGATCTTGGCACAGGAATTGATATACCAGTCAGGGACATTGTGCTCCCGCATTTCTTCCTCGTAGGCCGGCCACTTGGCGCACTGCCCCTTGGCTACCTTCCCTTTTCTGACCTGCTCCATGATGTCAAAGGCATCCTTCGGCGGCAGGTCATGGTTCAGAAGATAAACCATGATGTCATCACGGCAGCCGATGACTTCTTCCAGCGGATGCCCGTTGCGCACCAAGTCCTGGGCGTTGCCGCTCCAGACATCGGTGCCGTGGGTCAGGCCGGATATAATGACCAGATCGGAGAAATTCTTCGGCCGTGTTTCTTCCAGAACGCTGCGGGTGATGCGGGTGCCGAATTCCGGCAGTCCTAGGGCCCCGGTTTCACGGTGATAAACACGAGGGTCGACATGCAGGGCATCATCGCTGCTGAACAGGGAGATCGCCTCAGGATCATTCAGCGGTACGGTCAGCGGATCCGTGGACGAGATATTCGTCAGCAGCCGCATGGCTGTCGGATCAACATGGCCGAGGATATCAAACTTCAGGACATTGTCATGGATATCGTGGAAGTCATAGTGGGTCGTCTTCCATTCACTGGCCGGGTTGTTGGCCGGATACTGCACCGGCGTGAAATCCTCGGCGCTGAACCGGTCCGGAATGACAATGATGCCGCCGGGATGCTGGCCGGTGGTACGCTTGACGTTCTGGCAGCCGCTGGCCAGATAGTCCTTCATGGCCCGGCGCATATTCGTGATATTCATTTTTTCACAGTAGCCGCTGACATAGCCGAACGCGGTCTTTTCAGCGACCGTACCGATCGTGCCGGCCCGGAAAACATGATCCTCGCCGAATACTTCCTTCGTAAAGGCATGCGCCTTGGCCTGGTACTCATCAGAGAAGTTCAAATCGATATCCGGAACCTTGTCGCCATGGAAGCCGAGGAAGGTCTCAAACGGGATGTTGTGCCCCTGCCCCTTCATCACGCCGCCGCAGTGCGGACAGACTTTATCGGGCAGATCAAAGCCGGATTTGATTTCCGGGTCCTCGATCCACTCACTGTAATGGCAGGACGGGCACACATAGTGCGGGGACAGCGGGTTGACTTCGGTAATGCCGGCCATGGTTGCGGTAAACGACGAGCCGACCGAACCGCGGGACCCGACAACGTAGCCGTCTGCGTTGGACTTCTTGACCAGCAGATGGGAAATGTAGTAGTTGACATAATAACCGGCACCGATGATGGCATTGAGTTCCCGGTCCAGCCGGTCGCTGACCTGGGAAGGCAGCATCCCGTTGAATTCGTACTGTGCCCTGGCCGTGCTGTAGCAGACTTCCTTCAGTTTCTCATCAGAGCCTTCGATATGCGGCGGATAGGTGCCGGCCGGCACCGGCCTGATCTCGTCCAGCTGCCGGAAGATCGCCAGCGGATTATCAATCACAATCTCGTGTATGAGCTGCGGATCATGCAGCCATTCAAAAGCGTCCAGCATCTCCTGGGTCTTCCAGATATGCTGGTCCGGATTCTTTGTCCGCCAGCGCAGTTCATCAGTGCGGATATACAGCGGATGCGATACCCCGCCAACGCCCTGGGACACGATATACACATCCCGGAACATCTTCTGATCCCTGGAACAGTAATGCGCATCGCTGTCCGCAACTACCGGGATGCCGAGTTTCTGCGCCATGCGGATCATCCGCAGCAGCACTTCCTTCACGCGCTCGGAACTCGGAATGCTGCCAAGCACAACCATCGTGCTGTAATGCCCCGGCGGCTGAATCTCAACATAGTCATACCATTTCATTGCCGCTTCCAGCCGGGCATCATCCCCGTTGCAGGCCAGTTCGAAGATCTCATTGTTCTGGCAGGACGTACCGATCAGCAGATTCTCCCGGTACTGCTCGATAATCCGCCGCGGGATCCGCGGTTCAGCCGGCACTTCGGCATCCTCACCGCTGCCGGCCTTGCCCTGCACAGCCAGATAATCCGTATTGGACAGCGTCACCATCCGGTACAGCGCCTTGAGGCCGTCATGATTCTTCGCCAGTACAGTAACATGTGACTTTCTGACTTTCAGGAAGGCATCATCAGCCTGGATCTTTTCCTGCAGATCACGGATGGTCACCGCCCCGGCCTTCTCAGCGTCTTTCAGCAGGCACAGGAAAACACCGGAAAGTGCTTCGGCATCATAGTCAGCCCGGTGGGCCACTTCTTCATCATAGGCAATCCGGTAATACCGCGAGATATTGCCGAGCTTGTAATATCTTCTGTCCTTGAGGATCGCCCGGGACAGGTCCAGTGTATCGATCACCGTATTGGTCAGCGGCGGCCGGCCCATGCGGCGCAGTTCCTCATTCAGGAAGTAATAGTCAAAGGTCGCGTTATGGGCAACCAGCACATCATCCCCGATCCAGTCCAGGATTTCATCAATCACTTCAGCGATCGGCCGGGCATTGCGGACCATATCATTGGTGATATTGGTCTTGTTGGTAATGGCCGCGGGAATCGGCACCGGCGGTTTGATAAACAGCTGCTTGCGGTCAATGATGGTCTGGTTCTTCATCCGGACCGCGCCGAATTCAATGATGTGGTCGTAATAACAGGAAAGACCGGTGGTTTCCAGGTCAAAGCAGACATAACCGGCATCATCGATTTTTTCATCAGTCACATTACGGACGATGGTCAGCTGCTCATCGACCATGTTCATCTCACAGGCCAGGCCGACCTTGAAGGACCGGTCCTTGTTTTTGCCCTTGAGGGACTCCGCCTGATTGAAAGCCTTGACGAAAGCCTGTACATCCGCGTGGTCATTGATGACAATGCCCTCATGACCGAGATTCCAGGCATATTTGACAACGGCTGCCGCTTCACACACACCGTCCATTTCGCTCATGTTTGTATGGGCATGCAGTTCAACCCGTTTTTCTTCCGCCGGATCGGTATCTTTCTCCGCCTCCAGAACAGTGATTTCTTCAGCTTCACAGACCAGATCCTTGGCATAGCTGTCATAGCGCACCGAGCCGTATACCTGCACCCGGTCACCGCTGTTGACCGCGTCAAGATCCTCTTTGGTGCAGTTGCGGCCTTCAAACCGTTTGACAACCAGGGCATCCGTACCGTCAAAAACCGACAGGGACTGGATGATCATGCCGGTCTTGCGCACTGTAAAATCATCCTTGGCAAACACCTTGCCGGTAAAGGTAATATTACGGATCTCCTGCTGGACTTCCCGCAGCTCCACAACCTGGTAATCATCCAGTTTCTGCTTATGGAAACGGCTGCGGTAGCGCGGTGCTTCCGGTTTCGGCTTTTCCGGTGCCATCCTGACCTGGACCGTGTCGATTTCGGCAGTCACTTCGGCCTTGAATTCCGACACAAAACCGAGGTCCGGCATGCCGATGGACGCAAAGAACTTCCGCAGTTCCGGCAGATACCGGGTTGCCTGTTCGCTCTCGGCTGCCGCGGTAAACAGGAAATGCACCTGCTTGTCGTTATCGTCATAGGTCATGGTGGCATTTTTCAGCAGGCTGTATTCCGGATGGATTTCCACGCAGCAGTCAAGATATTTCTGGATTTCCGTCAGGCTGACATCCTGGGTGTCGGCCGCAACCCGGACAACAGTATCCGCCTGCAGGGTATCCTGCAGACAGGCAATGATGTCCCGGTAGGCCTGACAGGAAATAAAGCTGCTGCTCTGCAGATCGACTTCCACCCGGCCGGCCGCATTGAAAAGCTGTACCCGCGCAACCAGTACATCCTGCAGTTCAGGATATTCCCGGAGCAGTTCCTCCGGCAGGATTTCTTTCAGCAGTAAGCTCATGTGGTTCATATTGTAACATTGATTCTCCAAAAAACACGTCTTGACTAATCAAAGGAAAACCGCTTCCCTGCCGGAAAGCGGTTTTTATCATTACTTCAGGAATGCTTTCAGGATCTTCTTGGCCTGCCGGACGCCGATGTTGACCATCTCGGTTTCCAGACGCCGCTGCGCCTTGCGGGCCAGCCGGTCACTCATGGAAGTTTCCTTTGCCTTTCTGGCAGCTTCCGCCTTTGCTTCTTTTTCCGCCTGTCTGGCTGCTTCCTTTTCCCGCTTTTCCAGTTCGATGGCTTCGGCTTCATCCTGGCGGATGATGTCGATATCCTCGAAGGCGCTCTGCGGGTCTACGGTATTGCGGTACTTGTCATTGAGGAAATCATTGTCGATCGTTTCCCTGACCAGGGCCGGGTCAGCGATGTTCATGCTGGACTTCGGCGGCAGGATCTTTGTCTTTTCGACAATGGTCGGGGCCCCGTCGGCACCGAGTACGGAAACCAGGGCCTGCCCGGTCTTCAGGTTGGAGATCATCTCTGTTGTATCGAATTCCGGATTTGCCCTGAAGGAATCAGCCGCCAGCTTGACGGCCTTGATCTCTGCCGGGGTATAGGCCCGCAGGGAATGCTGGATACGGTTGCTCAGCTGCGAGAGGACACTGCCGGAAATATCCGCCGGATTCTGCGTAATGAAGAAGATGCCGACGCCTTTGGAACGGATGAGCTTGACAACCTGCTCGATCTTCTCCATGAGCTGACGCGGGGCATTGTCAAACAGCAGGTGTGCTTCATCAAAGAAGAAGACAACCTTGGGCTTGTCCAGGTCACCGACTTCCGGCAGCGTATTGTAGAGCCGCTCAAGCATCCACAGCAGGAAGGTCGAATACAGCAGCGGGTGCTGGAAGAGTTCCTGGCACTCAATGATGTTCATGATGCCCAGGCCGCTGAATGTATCTTTCTTGAGCCAGTCGCTGATTTCCAGGGACGGCATGCCGAAGAACAGGTCGCCCCCCTGCTCCTCCGGTTCCAGCAGCCGGCGCTGGATGGCCCCGACGCTCTGTCTGGTGACATTGCCGTATTTCAGGGTAAACTCCTTGGCCTTTTCGCCGACATAAGCAGTCATCGCCTGCAGGTCCTTGAGATCGATCAGATCCAGTTCCATATCCCTGGCAATGCGGAAGATCATGTTCATGACACCCTGCTGGGTATCGGTCAGATCAAGGATACGGCTGATGAGCAGAGGTCCCATATCCTGCACGCTGGCCCGCACGGGAATGCCGTATTTCTGATAAACATCAAAGAAATGAACCGGATACCGGCGAACGGTAAAATCAGTGATATTCATCGAATCCAGCCGTTCCTGGATGCCTTCCTGGGAACCCTCGACGATCATCCCGCTGAGGTCGCCCTTGACATCGGCAATCACGGTCGGCACCCCGAGCTCACAGAGCGATTCCGCAATAACTTTCAGGGTTACGGTTTTACCGGTACCGGTAGCCCCGGCAATCAGACCGTGCCGGTTCAGTTTGTCCGGCAGGATGAAGATTTCCTTGTCGCCTGCCTTGCCGAGCAGGATCTTGTTGTCTTTAATCATCGCATCTATCCTCCTATATCAGTCTGATGCCGCCGTCCTGGCGTACTTTCAGCCGCAGTGTGCAGTCTTTGCCAAAGGCTTTTTCCATTGTTTTACGGTAGGTGCTGACCCGTTTCAGCGGTACAAAGGCCAGAATTGTCCCGGCAAAACCGCCGCCGTGAACTCGCCAGGCCCCGCCATCCTGCAGCACGTGGTCACTCAGCGCCAGACCGACTGCCATAGATTGATGGGTTACATCCCAGTCCGCATAGATATTCTGCAGGTATTCATACGATGAGCGGCCGGACTCCCTTACCAGGTTCAGGAATTCTTCCAGATCTCCCTTCTTCAGGGCTTTCACCTGCTTTTTGGCCCGCCCGGTTTCATTCATATAGTGGAAACTGCGCAGCCACGCCCGGTCCCCGCACTGTTCACGTATTGCCGGCGTCGCTTCCAGCAGTTCCTTCATGGTGCACTGGGACAGCAGTTCATGCCCCATCACCCGTGCCGCCGCTTTCATTTCCTGCGGGATCCCGGCATAGGCATCTGTCAGGTCAGCATGATTGGCCCGGCAGTCCGTCAGCATCACCGCATACCCGGCGGCTTCAAAATCATAGTCCGCCTTGGTGATCTTCGGCTTTTCCGCATCCCTGAAGTCGATGCCGATCAACCCCCCGCAGGCACAGGCCATCTGGTCCATCAGCCCGCTCGGCTTGCCGAAGTACACATTCTCGGCATACTGGGAAACCATGGCGATAACCTGGTCTTTGACCCTGCCGTTGTTGTAGAAGTGATTGAAGGCAGTGCCGATCATGACTTCAAACGCGGCGCTGCTGGACATGCCGCTGCCCGGCAGGACCCGGCTGTCTGCCACCATGTCAAAGCCGCCGATTTTATACCCGCGTTTTTTCATGCCGGCCGCCACGCCCCGAAACAGGCTTTCAGAAGTCCCGTACAGCTCTTTACTGACCTCCAGCCCGCTGATGTCAACCGG